>NZ_JBTGNV010000007.1:0-130412 GCF_054332375.1 Haemophilus sp. SZY H53 | reverse complement strand
GGGCTTCCCCATGTGAGAGTAGGACACCGCCAGGTACTGAATGTAGAACCCCGAGCTGAAGAGCTTGGGGTTTTTGTTTATGGATTTTTATTAAAAATTATATAGAATGATCTCAATTTTTATTTCTCAATATAAACAATGAAAAACTTTAGATATTTTGCTCAACGTTATGTTGATTGGGTTATTCGATTAGGTCGAGTTCGCTTCTCTTTACTTGGCATTGCTATTCTTGCGATTTTGGCTCTTTGTATACAAATCTTATTAAGTACCCTTTTTAGTGATGGTATTCACTGGAGTGATATTGTTCGCTCGATCACTTTTGGTTTGTTTACTGCTCCTTTTGTTATTTATTTCTTTACGCTACTTGTTGAGCGATTAGAGCGTTCCCGTTTAGAGTTATCTAAAATGCTTGCACGATTAGAAAAAAATAGTCGTGATAAAAGTACTTTACTTGCAACAATTAGCCATGAGTTACGTACCCCATTAAATGGAATCATTGGTTTAAGTCGAATTTTATTAGATGATAAATTAACGGAACAACAACAGAATTGTCTGAATACGATTAATTTAAGTGCGGTCAGTTTAGGTCATATTTTTAGCGACATTATTGATTTAGATAAGATCGACTCTAAACGTATTGAATTAAATATTCAACCTTGCGATTTCCATTCACTACTTAATGATTTTTATAATTTTGGTATCTTAATGGCAGAGCAAAAGGGACTAAAGTTTTCTTTAAATTGTGATGAAAATTTAGCTAATTGGCTTTATCTCGATCGTGCACGTATCAGCCAAATTCTTTGGAATTTAATTGGTAATGCTGTGAAGTTTACTGATAAGGGTGAAGTTATTCTAACAGTACAGAAAATACAGGATAATCAGTATCAATTTAGTGTTACTGATACGGGAGCAGGTATTGCACCTTATGAATTAGATAAGATTTTTACCATGTATTATCAGGTTAAAGATAATATTCATCGTTCAGCAGGAAGTGGCATCGGTCTTGCAATTTCTAAAAATCTTGCGCAGTTAATGCAAGGTGATTTAACCGTTGAAAGTGAATTGGATAAAGGTTCTACTTTTTATTTAACGATTATTGCTGAACAAGCGCAAGCTCATGATGGAAATGCTGAAAAAGCCATGCAGCATCTTTCTATTTTATTAGTTGAAGATGTTGAATTGAATGTGGTTGTGGCTAAAAGCATTCTTGAAAAGCAGGGGCATTATGTTGATGTTGCCATGAATGGTGAACAGGCGATCCGATTATTTGAGAAAAATACCTATGATATTGTTTTTCTTGATATTAAGTTGCCTGATATGTCAGGTTTTGATATCGCACAATATTTGCGAAAAAACTACGAAGAAGGGATTTACGATTTTCTACCGCCTTTAATTGCCTTTACAGCGAACGTGATGCATAGCGAAGAAGAATATCAAGAGCAGGGAATGGATGGCGTGTTACGCAAGCCACTTTCTTTGGTTGAATTACGTCAATGCTTTAAAACTTTTTTAGGCGATAATATTGAATGTATCTCTGATGAAGAAGAAACACCTCGCGTTCAAGAAGGCATTAATATTTCACTTATTGAGTTAATTGGAAAATCTCAAGCTAAAGCTAATGTTGATTTATTTAAACAATGGATGCCAATTTATTTAGATGAATTAGAGACAGCGTATGACGATTATCTTGCAAACTCAGATATGCAACAAACGGTGTCAGATGTCGCACATAAAATTAAAGGTGCAGCTGCATCAGTAGGGCTTGTGAATGTTCAAAATATCGCAAAACAGGCTCAAGATATCTCATTACCAAATTGGACATCCGATATTGCTTCATGGATAAAGCAACTCAGTAATGAATGGTCTCAAAATTTAGCTGAATTAGAAGCGTATTTAGAAAAGTAATTCATGACACGTCATTTTCAAATTTTGGTCAGTGAGAATATGCCGTCTAATTTGCCGGCAAATACCTTGATCATTAATGAGTTTTCTAAAATTCAAAATCTTCTTGGGCAAGAGTTTGAAACGATCTTGTTTGATGCACGGAAAGGCATCCATTTAGAGGCACTCGCTATTACAGCCGGTACATTGAAAATGAATGGTGCCTTAATTATCTTGCTATCAAATTGGGAGGAGCTTCATTCTCAAATAGATGAAGATAGTCTTTGTTGGTCCGGTTCGATTGAGGCAATTGCTACGCCAAGATTTATGACATATTTTAAGCATTGTATTCATAAATATGGCTTCCCCGTCCTTTATCATCAAAATGATTTAAAATTTGACCGCACTTTTCAGCAGTCATTTGTCAATCACAACGCGACCTTAGATCAGCAGAAAATCATTGAGCAAATCTTACAAAAAGAATCTGAACTTTACTTTCTTACTGCCAAACGAGGAAGAGGGAAATCAGCTCTAGCAGGCTTATTAGCGAATCAATTGGATACTAAAATTTACCTCACAGCACCGAATAAAAGTGCGGTTAAAATTTTGGCTGAATTTTCACAAAAAGAGATTATCTTTATTTCACCAGATGAGCTTTTCCTTGCTTTGCAAAATGATCCTTCTTTTTCTGAAAATGCTTGGCTTTTTGTCGATGAGGCGGCAATGCTGCCGATTGCTCAACTGAGCGCTTTTTTCCATCACTTTAAGCATATTTTATTTACGACTACCATCCATAGTTATGAGGGAACGGGGCGAGGCTTTGAGCTTAAATTTAAGCAAAAAATTAACCGCACTTTTTCTGACTTTGAGCTTATTGAACCGCTACGTTGGTCTAAAGATGATGTTTTAGAGGCGTTTATTGATGAGCTTTTATTATTGAATGTAGAGGATGACTTTAAACAAACGCCATACGACAAAAGCAAAATATGCCAAATCACTGAACGCTCACAAGAGGAAATACTTTCTTCATTGCCTCAATTCTATGGCTTGATGACATTAGCGCATTATCGTACATCACCAGTAGATCTACGGCGATTGTTTGATGCCAATTCACAGTGTTTTTTTACCGCTGAAAGCGAGCAAAATTTACTAGGGGCAGTTTGGGCATTAGAGGAAGGTGGAATTGACGATTCAGCCCTCATTGAAGCGATTCAACAAGGGACTAGACGCCCTAAAGGTAATCTTGTCCCGCAAGCACTTTGTTTTCATGCTCAACAACAAAAGGCTTGTGAATTGCATTCTTTACGTATTTCGAGAATTGCGGTTCAGCCTATGTGGCAGCAGCATGGTATAGGTACACAACTTATTGAATACATCACACAAAATGCCGATGTGGATTATTTATCGGTGAGTTTTGGTTATACCAAAGAACTGGCTAAATTTTGGCAGAAATGTGGTTTTTCTCTTGTTCATTTAGGCGAGCATTTAGAGGCAAGTAGTGGCTGTTATTCAGCTATCGCTCTAAAAGGGCTTTCTGCAGAAGGGATTGAATTAGAAAAAGAAGCAACGCAATCTTTTCAACGGAATATGCCTTTGTCTTTCCATCCCCTCGCTCAGGAATTTAATACCACACCAGTTGATTGGGGATTGATTGACGAAGATTGTCTAAGCTTGAAAAATTTTGCTTATTTTCACCGCACTTTAGCTTCCGCTTTGCCGGCAATTCGTCGATTTTTAATGAATTTAGATGAAAAAGATTGTCCTTTGATGAGAGATTATTTCATCACAAAAAAGGTACCCTATAATAAGAAAAATGGGTTAAAATTATTACGTTCGGAGATTGCACAAAAATTAAAAAAAGAGGCAAGATGAGCAAGCAAGAAAAAAAAGGTTGGTTTCGCAAAGCCGTAGATGAATATAATAAGTTTTGCAAAGAGCTAGGTTTAGATAAAGGTAGCTGTCGAGGTTGTATGCCACGCATTGAATTTGATGATGATGGTAAGGTAAAAAAAGAGAAACCACTAGAACCACTCAAAAAATAAGAGAAACAGGGTTAAATAACCCTGTTTTTTTATACAGATAATTATTGAAAAGTAGGGTGGATTTGTTAAACTAATTCGCCATGTAAATCAAAAAATGAGATAAAAATTGACCGCACTTATGAAAACAACCTATTTTAATGTTGATATTCCAACTCAGCCGAATGACCATAAAATTCTTGGCAACGTATTAACGGGAGCGGATGCGCTTGCTGTCAGCGAAATTGCTGAGCAATATGATGGATTGACAGTGGTTGTGACACCAGATACCAAAAGTTCGGTTCGTTTATCACAAGTTTTACCAGATTTAACTTCTCAGCCCGTTCAGTTTTTTCCTGATTGGGAAACGTTGCCTTATGATTCTTTTTCTCCTCATCAAGAAATTATTTCTTCACGTTTAAGTGCGCTATTTCATTTGCAAAATACTAAAAAAGGTATCTTTGTTTTACCGATTAGCACATTAATGCAACGCGTGTGCCCGCCGAAATATCTACAGCATAATGTCCTTTTGATTAAAAAAGGCGACCGTCTTGTCATTGAAAAATTGCGATTACAATTAGAGTCAGCAGGATATCGTTCCGTCGAGCAAGTACTAGAACATGGTGAATATGCTGTGCGCGGATCACTTTTAGATCTTTTTCCAATGGGAAGTGAGGTTCCATTTCGCTTAGATTTTTTTGATGATGAAATTGATTCGATTCGTACTTTTGATGTCGATACGCAGCGAACGTTAGATGAAATTCAATCTATTAATTTATTACCTGCACACGAATTTCCAACTGATGAGAAAGGCATTGAATTTTTCCGTACACAATTTAGAGA
The DNA here is from genome assembly GCF_054332375.1 of Haemophilus sp. SZY H53. Classification (NCBI taxonomy): domain Bacteria; kingdom Pseudomonadati; phylum Pseudomonadota; class Gammaproteobacteria; order Pasteurellales; family Pasteurellaceae; genus Haemophilus; species Haemophilus sp. SZY H53. The sequence goes on along the minus strand of NZ_JBTGNV010000007.1, from coordinate 125,670 downwards.
AACTTTTGGAGAAATTCGTCGCGATCCAGAACATATTTATCAGCAAATCAGTAAAGGCACACTAATCTCAGGGATTGAATATTGGCAGCCGCTATTCTTTGATGAAATGGCAACATTGTTCGATTACTTACCCGAAAAAACGTTGTTTGTGGATATGGAAACAAATCAAGCACAAGGTGAACGTTTTTATCTTGATGCCAAACAGCGTTATGAGCATCGAAAAGTCGATCCAATGCGCCCTCTTTTGCCGCCAGAACGTTTGTGGTTAAGTATTGATGCGGTAAATCATGCATTAAAAAATTATCCTAAAATTAATTTTAAAGCAGAAAAAGTGCGGTCATCTGTTCGTCAGAAAAATTTATCGGTATCCGCATTACCAGCCGTGACCATTCAATCACAGCAAAAAGAACCGTTATCCCAACTTCGACAGTTTATTGAACATTTTAAAGGAAATGTTTTATTTTCAGTTGAAACCGAAGGACGACGTGAAACCTTACTGGATTTACTTTCACCCTTAAAAATTAAACTAAAACAAATTAAAACCTTATCTGAAGCCAATCAAGACAAGTTTAATCTCTGGGTTAGTCGTCTTGAGCAAGGTTTTATTCTTGATGAGGCTAAACTCGCCATCATTACTGAACATGAGATTTTGGGCGAGCGGGTACAGCAACGTTATCGTGATAAACGTAAAGCGATCAATCCAGATACCTTAGTGCGTAATCTGGCCGAATTAAAAATAGGGCAGCCTGTGGTGCATTTAGATCATGGCGTTGGGCGTTATGGTGGTTTAGTGACACTCGATACTGGAGGCTTAAAAGCAGAATATTTGCTGATCAATTATGCGAATGAATCCAAACTTTATGTGCCTGTTGGTTCTCTTCATTTAATTAGTCGCTATGTTGGTGGCTCAGATGAAACCGCACCATTACATAAATTAGGTAATGAATCGTGGGGTAAAACGCGTCAAAAAGCCGCAGAAAAAATTCGTGATGTGGCCGCTGAATTACTTGATGTTTATGCCCAACGAGAAGTGAAAAAAGGTTTTGAATTTAAATATGATCGTGAGGAATTCCAGCAATTCGCTGCAACCTTCCCTTTTGAAGAAACGCACGATCAAGCCATGGCGATTAATGCCGTCATTTCGGATATGTGTCAGCCCAAGGCGATGGATCGTTTGGTTTGTGGTGATGTGGGCTTTGGGAAGACGGAAGTGGCGATGCGCGCCGCATTTTTGGCGGTCATGAACCATAAACAAGTCGCCGTATTGGTTCCAACAACCTTGTTAGCTCAACAGCATTACGAGAATTTTAAAGATCGTTTTGCTAATCTGCCAGTTAATGTGGAAGTGCTTTCTCGCTTTAAAACAGCCAAAGAGCAAAAACAAATCTTAGAAAATTTAGCCGAAGGAAAAGTTGATATTCTGATTGGAACCCATAAATTGATTCAATCCGATGTGAAGTTTTCTGATCTTGGCTTGCTCATCATTGATGAAGAACATCGCTTTGGTGTGGGACAAAAAGAGAAAATTAAACAACTTCGAGCGAATATTGATATTTTAACGCTTACCGCAACACCAATTCCTCGAACTTTGAATATGGCAATGAATGGTATTCGCGACCTTTCTATTATTGCGACGCCACCGGCTCGCCGAGTGAGTATCAAAACGTTTGTTCGCCAGAAAGATGATTTAATTATTCGTGAAGCGATTCTGCGTGAGATTTTGCGTGGTGGACAAGTCTATTATTTGCATAATGATGTGGCAAGTATTGAAAATACGGCAGAAAAACTGACCGCACTTGTCCCTGAGGCTCGAGTCGTCATTGGTCATGGTCAAATGCGAGAACGTGAACTTGAACGCGTGATGAGTGATTTTTATCATCAACGTTATAATGTTTTAGTCTGTTCCACCATTATTGAAACAGGGATTGACGTACCAACGGCAAATACGATTATTATTGAACGTGCAGATAATTTTGGTTTAGCTCAGCTTCACCAACTGCGTGGGCGAGTAGGACGTTCTCATCACCAAGCTTATGCTTATTTGCTTACACCGCCGCCGAAGTTAATGACGAAAGATGCAAAACGTCGTTTAGAGGCATTAGAAAGTTTAGATAACTTAGGTGCAGGTTTCATTCTTGCGACGCACGATTTAGAAATTCGCGGTGCAGGTGAATTATTAGGGAATGAGCAAAGTGGACAAATTGAGAGCATCGGTTTTTCACTTTATATGGAATTACTTGATGCGGCAGTTAAAGCCTTAAAAGAGGGCAGAGAACCTTCGTTAGAAGAGATTACGCATCAACAAGCTGAAATTGAGTTACGTGTTCCCGCCTTATTGCCAGATGACTATCTTGGTGATGTGAATATGCGTTTGTCGTTCTATAAACGCATTGCAGCAGCGGAAAGTAAACAAGAGTTAGATGAATTAAAAGTTGAATTAATCGATCGCTTTGGCCTATTACCTGAAGCAACTAAAAATCTTTTACAAATTGCTGAAATGCGTTTAATGGTGAAACCATTAAAAGTACTGAAAATCGATGCAGGGGCTCAAGGTGGCTTTATTGAATTTTCACCTTCGGCAAAAGTTGATCCAGAAAAATTCATCAAATTAATTCAACAAAATCCAATTGTTTATCGCTTTGATGGACCATTAAAATTTAAGTTTGTGAAAGCACTTCCAGAAAACAAAGAGCGGTTAGAATTTGTGATGGATTTGGTGAAGACACTTACTGAGTAGCAAGTAAATAAAAAGGCTGACAAAATGTCAGCCTTTCTTTTTTACATTTTATTAGTGAAGCGCTTCAACAATACTTAAGAATATTTTTAAAATACCGGCATTTAATAAGTCGATAAAGAATGCGCCAACCATGGGAACGATCAAGAATGCTTTATGAGACGGACCAAAACGGCTAGTAATCGCTTGCATATTCGCAACCGCTGTAGGGGTAGCACCGAGACCAAAACCACAGTGACCAGCGCTTAATACAACAGCATCATAATCCTTGCCCATCATACGGTAGGTTACATAAATCGCAAAGAAGGCCATAAAAGCAACTTGAATCGTTAAAATGATCAATACATCTGTAGCGAGTCCTGCTAATTCCCAAAGTTTGAGTGACATTAAGGCTATAGCCAAGAAGATAGATAGGCCTACACTGCCTAAAACATCAATTGCTGAGTCTGCTACTTGGAATTTAAATAAATGGGTTAAACTGTTGCGAATAATCACACCAGTAAACAAACACCAGACGAACGTTGGCAATTGGATTGAGGTTCCTTTTGTTAAACTATCTAAATATTGACCAATCAACAAACATAAAGAAAGCATGGCAATAGTTTCAATAATTGAGCGAGCATTGATTTTACGTTTGTAAGTTGGATGCTCAAATGCTTCTTGTACGTCATCAACTTCATCATTCTCTGGGTTTTCACCTTGTTTTTGATGATTTAATAAATAACGAGATACTGGGCCACCTAAAATACCACCAAAGACTAAACCGAATGTAGCACACGCCATCGCAATTTCTGTTGCTGCCGGTAGATTAAATTCTTTAGTGAATGTTTCTGCCCATGCAGCACCTGTACCATGACCACCTGTTAGGGTAACTGAACCTGCAAGTAAACCGTAAGCCGGATCAATACCTAATAATTGCGAGCCTAAAATACCGATGATATTTTGGCAAACAATGAGTATTGCGGCTGCAAATAGGAAGATAACTAATGGTTTTCCGCCTTTAATTAAGCGGGCAAAATTTGCACTTAAACCGATAGACGAGAAGAAGACTAACATCATCGATGTTTGTAAGCTTTTCTCAAAAGTGAATGAAGTGCCATTTACTTTGTATAAAATGGTTAAGGCAATAGCCACAATAAAGCCACCAACAACAGGTTCAGGGATATTGAATGTTTGTAAAACTCGAATACGTTTTACTAGAAAAAAACCAAGTAATAATACAAAACTTGCTAAAGCAAGCGTTTGATAGGTATCAAAAACAATATTCACGAAATATCCTCCTATTTAGTTTGGTTTCGAGAATTCTTATGAGTTGTGTTCGGGTTCAACTACCACAATATCAACATTGCTATGCAATCCACGTGGTAATTGAGAGCCTTTTCTGCCGCGTTCCGCACGGAATTTTTGCAGATCTTCCGGTTTTAATGTGATTTTTCGTTTACCGGAATGGAACTCAAGGCTAGCTTGCTCTGAAATTAAGAACAATTTCACCAATAATTCTGACCGCGCTTTTGCATTCGCTGCTGGAATACTGATGATTTTGTTGCCTTTCCCTTTTGATAATGCCGGTAAATCTCGTACCGGAAAAATCAGCATTCGCCCCGCTGAAGTGAGGGACACAAGAAGTGAGGCCGACTCGGAAAGTGTCTCAGGTTTCAAGACTTTCGCATTTTCTGGCAAAGAAATCAAGGCTTTTCCAGCTTTATTACGTGCAATTAAATCGTCAAATTTGCAAATAAAACCATATCCTGCATCTGATGCCATCAATAATTCTTGTTTTTCAGGTTCCATAATAACCTGTTCAATGGTTGCACCTGCCGGTAATGTAAGTTTACCGGTGAGCGGTTCACCTTGGGAACGCGCAGATGGCAAGCTTAATGGATCTAAAGCGTAGCTACGACCAGTACTATCAATAAAGATTACCGGTTGATTGCTTTTACCACAAGCGTGCGCCAGATATTTATCGCCTGCTTTGTAGCTTAATCCTTCCGGATCAATATCATGACCTTTCGCACAACGAACCCAACCCATTTCAGATAAGATGACGGTAACGGGTTCAGCCGGAGTCATTTCACTTTCAGAAATGGCTTTTGCTTCTTCACGTTCAACTAATTGAGACATTCTAGGGCTGGCGTATTTTTTTGCATCTTCTTGAATTTCTTTTTTGATCAAGGTATTTAAGCGACGTTCTGATCCTAAAATTAACTCTAAATTTGACCGCTCTTCTTCGAGTTTATCTTTTTCAGCTTGTAATTGATGTTCTTCTAATTTAGCTAGATGGCGTAAACGTAAGTTTAAAATGGCTTCCGCCTGTTCATCACTTAAGTTAAAGCGAGTCATTAAAACTTGTTTAGGTTCGTCTTCAGTACGAATAATTTCAATCACTTCATCAATATTGAGGAAGGCAATCATCAAACCATCTAAAATGTGCAAACGAGCGAGTACTTTATCTAAACGATGTTGTAAACGACGTGTCACAGTAGTACGACGGAATGTCAGCCATTCAGTGAGGACTTGAAGTAAGCCTTTCACGGCCGGTTTATGATCAAGTCCGATCATATTCATATTCACACGATAGCTTTTTTCGAGATCCGTCGTCGCAAACAAATGCGCCATTAAGGCATCTGTGTCAACGCGATTTGAACGCGGGACAAGCACGATACGCACAGGATTTTCGTAATCCGCTTCATCACGAATATCTTCCACCATTGGCAATTTTTTCGCGGTCATTTGCTCAGCAATTTGTGCAATGATTTTTGATGGTGAAGATTGATGAGGAAGTGCGCTAATGATGATTTCACCGTCTTCTTTATGCCATGTTGCACGCATTTTGATGGAACCACGACCGGTTTCGTACATTTTGCGAATATCATCTTTAGGGGAAATAATTTCCCCTTCAGTTGGGAAATCAGGGCCTTGAATGATATTGAGTACATCATCTAATCCTGCTTTTGGATTATCTAATAACAGGACAGCTGCATCCGCCACTTCATTAATATTGTGTGGAGGAATATCGGTTGCCATCCCAACAGCAATCCCTGTTGTGCCGTTTAAGAGAATATGAGGCAAACGAGCAGGTAAATATTGTGGTTCTTCTAAGGTGCCATCAAAGTTTGGTTGGAAATCAACAGTGCCTTGACCCAATTCAGATAATAGAATTTCAGAGATTTTGGACAAGCGAGATTCTGTATAACGCATTGCCGCGAATGATTTAGGATCATCTGGCGCCCCCCAGTTTCCTTGGCCATCCACTAAAGGATAACGATAAGAAAAGGGTTGAGCCATTAATACCATGGCTTCATAACAGGCATAGTCACCGTGTGGGTGGAATTTACCTAACACATCACCGACGGTACGCGCTGATTTTTTAAATTTCGCCGCAGCATTTAAACCCAGTTCAGACATCGCATAGACAATACGACGTTGAACAGGCTTTAAGCCATCTCCAATAAAAGGTAATGCACGATCCATAATGACGTACATTGAATAATTAAGGTAAGCCTTTTCTGTAAAGGTGCGAAGTGGCATCTGCTCGATGCCTTCATAGTTAATATTGCTCATCTTCTTCTAATCTATTTTCTTGTTGCACTAGAATTCGCATCTGAATGTTCGTGAGGAGAATGTCCCATATCTATTCCTTTATGACTGTCTATTTCATAAGGAACGGGTTGCGGTTTTTGTGGATTGGCTTCTTTAAAGGCTTCCTCTTTTAATTTGCCGGAATAAATATTCGGATTTTTTTCACCCTCAACCACAATATGTCCCATTGTGCCTTTGTTTACTGCGCGGAAAATGGAATGATCCATAAAGACGTAAGTACCCGGTACATCAATTCGTGTTTCCACCATGGTGGCACTGCCGGATGGAATCAGGGTAGTTTGAACATTGTGATTAACAAGCGTACCGCCTTCCACATATACATTGTGAAATACCGCACCAATCAAGTGGAAAGAAGAACATAAATTTGGCCCAGCATTTCCTACGAATAGACGAATGGTTTCACCTGTCTTCACTTTTAAGGCATTTCCATCCATGGTTGCGCCGACTTTACCGTTGAATAGTACGTATTCAGGACGTTCATCGATGGCTTTTTGCATACTGAATGGTTGCAAGCCAGGATCACCAAATTCACCTTTGGTATAGAATTCACTTTGCATAATGTAAAATTCGCGATCCACTTTTGGTAAACCTTCTTTGGGCTCAACTAAAACTAAACCATACATCCCTTTGGCAAGGTGAATATCCACAGGTTGGCTGCCGCAGTGGTATAAATAAATCCCCGAACGTAACGCTCTAAATTGGAAGGTGGATGTGCGTGTTGGTGGCGTTTCACTCGCAATAGCACCACCCATTGGCACAGCGGCAGCATGGAAATCGATACTGTGCGGCATCATTGAACTCGCTGAGTTGGAAAGTTGAACTTCCACCATATCGCCTTCGCGTACACGAATGAATGGCGCAGGCACGCTACCATTTAATGTCCAAAATTTAAATTGCACGCCATCCATTAAATCCATAATTTGTTCAAGTGCGGTCAGTTTTACCACGACTTTTGCAGGATAGTTACGTTCAATTGGTTTTGGCACATTGGGCGCAAGCGTCAGTTCAGCTTCAATTTCAGGTAATTTTTCAACCGCAGTGGCTGCCGTATTAGAGGGCTTTTCCTCTGCTTGAGCGGAGGGAATAAGGCTTAAACCTGCACCTAATGTAATCGTTGCAAGGCCTAGTGCACTATTCTTAAAAAAATCTCGACGTTGTTCGTTCATGATTGACCTCAAATAATTAAACGGCTAAATCCACTTGGTCGCCATTGGTTTGTAACCAATTTTTGCGATCTTCTGCTCGTTTTTTGGCGAGTAACATATCCATTAATTCTAATGTTTCAGCCCCTTGATCTTTGCCTAGCTCATAGGTTAATTGAACTAAACGACGTGTATTCGGATCCATGGTAGTTTCACGTAATTGTGACGGATCCATTTCACCCAAACCTTTGAAGCGTTGTACGTTTAAGGTACCTTTTTTACCTTTTAAGCGTTCTAAAATCGCTTCTTTTTCGTTTTCATCTAAGGCATAAAAGACTTCTTTGCCTAAGTCGATACGATAGAGTGGTGGCATTGCCACATAAACGTGCCCATCTTGTACTAATTTCGGGAAATGACGTAAAAAGAGTGCACAAAGTAGGGTGGCAATATGCAAACCATCAGAGTCCGCATCGGCTAAAATACAGACTTTACCGTAACGAAGCTGAGATAAGTCTTCATTATCAGGATCGATACCAAGCGCCACGGCAATATCATGAATTTCCGTTGAACCAAGCACTTGATCACTGGAGACTTCCCAAGTATTTAAGATTTTTCCGCGCAATGGTAGGATTGCTTGATATTCACGATCACGCGCCTGTTTGGCTGAGCCGCCCGCAGAGTCACCCTCTACTAAGAATAATTCGGTTTTTTCTAAATTTTGTGATGCACAATCGGCTAATTTGCCCGGTAGAGCAGGGCCACTCACTAATTTTTTACGCACGACTTTTTTGGCTGCATTTAAACGACGTTGTGCAGAGCTAATGGCCATTTCAGCTAAGCGATCGGCATCTTGTACGTTTTGATTCAACCATAAACTGAAGGCATCTTTTAAAACACCTGCAACAAAGACCGCACTTTGACGGGAAGATAAGCGTTCTTTGGTTTGGCCGGCAAATTGGGCATCCTGCATTTTCAGTGAAAGAATGTAAGCACATCGATCCCAAATGTCGTCTGCTGTTAATTTCACGCCGCGTGGTAATTTATTGCGGAATTCGCAATATTCGGTCATGGCATTAAGCAAGCCTTGGCGAAGACCATTTACGTGTGTTCCGCCTTGTACCGTTGGAATTAAGTTTACATAGCTTTCTGCAATAAGCTCTCCACCTTCAGGTAACCATAATAATGCCCAGCTTACTGCTTCTGTGGAGCCTTTAAATTCACCGACAAAAGGTTTTTCAGGTAAGGTTTCAAAACCATTTACTGCTTCGGTTAAGTAATCGGATAAACCGTCTTGATAGCACCACACATCTTCGGTGTTATTCACTTTATCGACAAATTTAATTTCTAAGCCTGAACAAAGTACGGCTTTGGCACGTAATAAGTGGCGTAAACGACTAACAGAAAAATTCTTGCTATCAAAATATTTTGGGTTTGGTTTGAAGTGAACGGTGGTGCCGGTTGTTCGTCTGCCACAAGTCCCAATGACTTCTAATTCTTCTACTTTTGTGCCATTTTCAAAGGCAATTTTATACACTTCAGCGTTACGTTTAACTTGAATATCAACGCGTTCAGAAAGGGCATTGACGACAGAAATCCCCACCCCGTGTAAACCACCGGCAAATTCATAGTTTTTATTCGAGAACTTACCGCCAGCATGAAGTTTGGTTAAGATAACTTCGACACCAGAAACGCCTTCCGTTGGATGGATATCCACTGGCATCCCGCGTCCATTATCAATGACTTCAAGTGATTGATCAGCGTGTAAAATCACTTCAACTTTGGTGGCAAAACCTGCAAGGGCTTCGTCCACACTGTTATCGATAACTTCTTGAGCAAGGTGATTTGGACGGGTAGTGTCCGTGTACATACCAGGGCGAATTTGCACCGGTTCAAGATCTTTCAGAACCGTAATTTCTTGAGCAGAATAATTTGTAGTCATTTTTTAAATTAGTTACTTATTTATAAAAAAATTGGCGTGATTTTATCAAAAAATGACGCGTTTATAAAATCAAAGATATGCAGGAAAGGAGGGAGATCTTGAAAAGTGCGGTTAAAGTTTGGTATGCATGATAACCGCACCTAGAACAGAGAAATGATAGCTATTGCATTCCAATTAATTTATGTGTTTGTAAACTTAATAGCCATCTGGGTCTATTCGTTCTTTGATTTAATTTTCCTAATTGTGTGATCGTTTCTAATAGATTCATCTTGCCATGAACTTCACAAGGAGAAAGATAGTAATATTTTGCTTGAATTTTATTTTCAATCATTTCACAAAAAGGAATAATATTGTCATCAGCAACAATACGAACTTCGTGTGCAAATGAAATACAACGCTTTTCGTATTTATGCGCATATAGACGTTTTGGACTAGTGGCAATAAAATCAATTTGACTAGGAACATTGCGAAGACCATTAGTTTCAATTGCTAAAAAATAACCTAAATTTTTTAATTGATTAAGTACAATCTCTAATTTAGGTACAATGGTTGGTTCACCACCTGTGATAATAATATTCTTTGCAGAAAATGACCGCACTTTATTGAGAATTTGTGACAATGACCAACGTTTAAATTGATGATAATTAGTATCACACCAAGGACAGGCAAGATTGCATTTACCAAAACGGATAAAAATAGCGGGCATACCTGTATTAAAACCTTCTCCTTGAAGACTTTCAAAAATCTCAACAATATTATAATACGGTTCTGAAATAGCTTGTTTTTCCACCGTACTTATTCCTGATATTCACAAAATGATGTTGGCGTTTCCCATAATCGGATAGCAGAAATCGGTAATTTTTCATCATATTTTAGACGATGAAAAATAAAACGAGCCATTTCTTCAGCAGTACTACGAAAATTCACGCCAAAGGTTTTTGATTGTAATTCTTCTAGAAGTATTGCAATTTTACTTTCACGTTTACTGGTTTGATCGTAGATAAAAGCATGATCCATGGGATCTAAAATAGATTTTTTCACAATAGATTTTAAATCTGAAAAGTCCATCACCATTGATTTTTTTGCGCCATGAGTAATTAAATGACCGGTTATTTCGACTTGGAGTTTATAGGTATGACCATGTAGATTTTGGCATTTACCATCATGACCATCTAATAAGTGGGCCATATCAAAACTAAATTCTTTGGATACTTTAAACATCTTTATTTTCTGCTTTTATTGATAAGTACTCTTGTAAACCTTTATGACGTAATTGACAGCTTAGACATTTACCACAGCCTCCTTCAACACCTTCATAGCACGTGTGGGTATGCTGACGAACATAATCTAAAGCATTTAATTCATCGGCAAGAGCCCAAGTTTGGGCTTTGGTGAGATACATGAGTGGTGTTTTTAAATTGAATGGATAATCCATGGCTAAATTGAGGGTGACATTCATTGATTTAATAAACACATCACGGCAATCGGGATAGCCACTGAAATCTGTTTCACATACGCCCGTGATAATGTCATTAATACCTTGTCCTTTTGCGTAAATCGCCGCATATAATAAGAAGAGCGCATTTCGGCCATCCACAAAGGTATTGGGTAATTCACCGTCTTTTTGCTCAATATTTACATTTGCATCCATTAAAGCATTATGAGTGATAGCTTTAATAACGGATGTATCAATTAGTGTTTGCTTTACGCCAAGATCGTTAGCGATCCAACGGGCTTTTTCTAATTCAATAGCATGGCGTTGGCCATATTGAAAGGTGAGGGTTTCGACATTTTCTACGCCATATTCGGCAATCGCCTGAATTAAACAGGTTGTGGAATCTTGTCCACCAGAGAAGATCACAAGAGCTTTACGATTGTGATTAGGATTTGAAATATTCATAGGATACCTAGTTTTTTTATGTAGGAGGTTTGCGAACTACAAGTTAAAAATGAGGCGCTATTGTAGAAGCTAGGTATGAATTTTGCAAGAAATCAGCTAATTTAAGCAGGAAAAGTTAATAAAAGTTATGATACAATTTTGGCAAGTCAGTTTAAAAAGGTAAACACAATGAAAAAATTACTTCTTATTGTTATTGGTGCATTAGCGATTTCAGCTTGTGCAAATAAAGACGTTTATTTTAATGGTTCTGAAGGATCCCATTCAGGAATGAAATTTGACAAAGATGCTCATCATTGGGGAGTAAATCAATAGGTTATACTTATAATCTAAAAGCCATACTATCGTATGGCTTTTTTACTAAATGACTTCTTCTTGACAATGTGGGCACGTCATTAAGTGTTCTTCATTATTGTGCACAATATAATGACCCATTTTTTTTGCCTTGGTATCAAGATATTTTGTATTATAGCGGTTTTCACCCACATTAAGAGGCACTCGCTCCACAATATTAATACCCGCTTTTTTCATGGTTTCTACTTTTTGCGGGTTATTTGTCATTAAGCGGACTTGCTTCACACCTAATAATTCAAACATATCGGCACACACATTAAAGTTACGCTCATCAGCTTTAAAGCCTAGTGCAAGGTTGGCTTCAATGGTGTCCATGCCTTGATCTTGTAATGAATAAGCACGAATTTTGTTAATTAACCCAATGCCACGACCTTCTTCACGATGATAGATCAAAACACCACGACCCGCTTCGCTAATTTGACGTAATGCGGCTGCAAGCTGGAAACCGCAATCGCATTTTAAACTGTGTAACGCATCACCCGTTAAGCATTCCGAATGAATGCGGGCGAGCACAGGCTCATCTTGGTTTGAAATATCACCCATCACTAAAGCGACATGTTCTTTTTTTGTATCGGGAAATTCAAATCCGACCATTTTAAATATGCCATATTCGGTAGGCAAATTGGCTTGAGCAACCAGTTGGATTTTTGACATAACGTATCCTTTTTCAACTTTATTCTGCTAAAATGTGTACTTTAATTTTTATTATCAAGAGGCAACAATGTTTAAAAGGCTGTCATTATATACGTTATTTCTTTGTCTTGTACCATTTTTTGTTTGGGGTTTTGCTTATCATTGGCATGGAAACAACCAATTAATGGAATGGGATTATTGGCTTTATCTTTTAACCGAAACGGGTAGCGTACCTTATGCTTTAATTACCTGTGGTGTGTTTGCTTTACTTTTCCGTTTTCTTTTTGAAAACCGTAAACAGTGGATTATGGGTGTGATTGTAATGGGTCTGTCGGTATTATCCACACAAGTAATTAAAACAGGGTTAAAAACAGTTTTTGCCGAGCCACGTCCTTTTACCGTCTATTTAGCGGAAAAAACAGAAAGTACGACAGATGCTTTTTATCATCGAGATCGTTCAGAGCGTGCAAAATTAGTGGATAAATTTTATTCTACACAAGCGGATACACCAGCCTGGTTAAAAGCGCATTATGAAGATGAAACGGGTTATTCTTTCCCATCTGGACATTCTATTTTTGCAGCCACTTGGTTAATGTTAGCCGTCGGGTTTAGCCAATTATTAGGGAAACGTTCTTTTAAAGCGGAATTACTAATTGGAGCCATGACAATTTGGGGCGTATTAATGTTGATTAGCCGAGTCCGCCTTGGAATGCATTATCCAATCGATTTATTTGTGGCGATAATTTCAGCATGGATTGTTCATTTAATTATTTTTGGTTTCTTACAGAAGAAAGGCTTGTTTAACAATAAATAGCATCAAAGACCGGTTTTAGTGATAAAGCCAGTCTTTTTTATTGCTTGTAGAAAATATGATTTTTGTCATGGATTTTCATTTTGATTTCAAGGAAAATACAACCTATAAATTTCAATAATTTTGACCGCTCTTTTAAGGAGACAATATGTATTACGGTATTGATATTGGTGGCACCAAGATTGAATTGGCTGCCTTTAATGAAAAATTAGAAAAGCTTTATACCGAGCGTGTGCCAACGCCACAAACGGATTATCAAGATTGGTTGCAAGCGATCAAAACTTTAGTCGAACGTGCAGATGCTCACTTTGGTGAAAAAGGCACGGTAGGCCTTGGGTTGCCAGGTTTTGTTAATTTGACAACAGGGCTTGCTGAAGTGACGAATATTCGTGTTGCAGATAATAAGCCTATTTTAACTGATCTTGAGAAAATACTCGGGCGTGAAGTGCGAGCTGAAAATGATGCAAATTGCTTTGCGCTTTCTGAAGCTTGGGACGAAGAGAATACCCAATATCCTTCCGTATTAGGGCTGATTTTAGGCACTGGTTTTGGTGGTGGCTTTGTGATTAATGGCAAAATTCACTCAGGACAAGTGGGGATGGCAGGAGAGTTAGGTCATCTTCAATTAAATTATCATGCCTTAAAATTATTGGGTTGGGATAAAGCACCTATTTATCAATGTGGTTGTGGTAATCATGCCTGTTTAGATACTTATATTTCAGGTCGCGGTTTTGAAATGTTGTACCGTGATTTAAAAGGGGAAGAATTATCAGCCAAAGACATTATCGATCGTTTTTATGCAAAAGAAGAAAGTGCGGTTGATTTTGTTCGCATTTTTGTGGAGTTAGCGGCTATTTCTATCGGTAACATTATCACTGCGTTTGATCCACATATGATTGTGCTGGGTGGTGGTTTATCGAATTTTGATTATCTCTATGAAGCATTACCAAAAGCTTTGCCTCCACACTTAATGCGTAGTGCTAAAGTGCCACCAATTAAAAAAGCAAAACATGGTGATTCAGGTGGTGTTAGAGGTGCGGCTGCGTTATTTTTAAAACGTGAATAGATTTAAGCTAAAAATATAGTAAAAATTTGAATAAACTTCGTTTTATGGGATAACAATCCAGTTTTTTTCTAAGAAAACTGGATTTTTTCTTTTATCACTCTACAATCAGGAGATTGATTTTTTTATGAGGTTTTTATGCTGACAGAATTTGGTAACTGGATTGAACAAGGTTTAACATGGATTGTTCAACATTTAGATGAGCCATTGTGGAACATCACTATTATCATTTTATTAGGTGTGGGCTTATTTTTTACGATTACGACTGGTTTAGTGCAACTACGTCTTTTACCTGCAAGTGTGCGAGAAATGTGGTTTGGGCGTGCTACTGAGGGAAATTCTTTAACGCCATTTCAAGCCTTTGCAACAGGTCTTGCAAGTCGTGTTGGTGTGGGCAATATAAGTGGGGTAGCGACCGCTATTGCTCTAGGTGGAGAAGGAGCCGTGTTCTGGATGTGGGTAACCGCATTTATTGGGATGTCGAGCGCTTTTGCAGAATCTACTTTAGCACAAGTATTTAAAATTCAAGATAAAGATGGTTCTTTTCGCGGAGGTCCCGCTTATTATATCGCTCAAGGTCTAAAATCGCGTTGTATGTCGGTCGCTTTTGCGATATCACTTATTTTTACTTTTGGGTTTGCATTCAATTCAGTGCAAGCAAACTCTATTGTTGAAGCAACCAATAACGCTTGGCATTGGCAAGGTGAATATGTTGGTCTTATTTTAGTTATTCTAACTGCGTCCATTATTTTTGGTGGAGTTAAACGTATTGCGACCATTTCCAGCCGTGTTGTACCAACGATGGCGTTATTTTATTTAATTATGGCCTTTATTATCTTAGGAATGCATATTGATATGATTCCTACTGTGATAGCCAATATTTACACGAGCGCTTTTACTTTCCAATCAGCTGCAGGCGGGATGTTTGGTGCTTTAGTCTCTAAAGCGATGATGATGGGAATTAAACGAGGATTATTCTCTAATGAAGCAGGGATGGGCTCAGCACCAAATGCGGCCGCTGCAGCTCACGTAAAACACCCCGTTAGCCAAGGTTTAGTGCAAATGCTTGGTGTATTTGTGGATACCATGATCGTCTGTACTTGTACGGCGGTGATTATCCTGCTTTCTGATAATTATGGTAGCGAAACGTTAAAAAGCATTTCTTTAACTCAAAATGCATTACGTTATCATGTCGGCGAATTTGGTGTACATTTTCTGGCTTTTATTTTATTACTTTTTGCTTATTCTTCTATTATTGGTAACTATGCTTATGCGGAAAGTAATATTCGTTTTATTAAAAATAAACCATGGTTTGTGTGGTTGTTCCGTTTATCGGTGTTGTTCTTTGTTTATTTCGGTTCAGTAAAATCAGGCAATGTCGTGTGGAATTTTGCAGATACTGTGATGGCTGTGATGGCAATTATTAACCTAGTCGCGATTGTTTTACTTTCCCCGATTGTGTGGAAGTTAATGAAAGACTATCAACGTCAATTAAAAGAGGGGAAAGAACCTGAATTTAAAATTGACTTTTATCCTGAAATTAAAAAGCGAGTATTAGAGCATCGAATTTGGAAATAAGTGTTCAATAAAATATGAAAGGCGGGGAATTCCCGCCTTTATTTTTAGATTTAAAATCTGCTTATAAAATTGACCGCACTTATAACAATCCACCTTGACCTAATGCTGGGTCAGTTTCACGTGCTTTTAATGCCTCTTCAACGGTTAAGCCCAATGCTTTTGCAACGCCTTCACCATATGCAGGATCACACCAGTGACAGTTACGGATATGACGGTATTTAATGAAGTCAGGTGCATCGCCCATTGCAGCTGCAGTGTTGTTGAATAACGCTTGTTTTTGCTCTGTGCTCATTAAGTTAAATAATGCACGTGGTTGGCTGAAGTAGTCGTTATCATCGTTGCGATAATCCCAATGTGCTGCATCTCCATTGATACGAAGTGGTGGTTCAGCAAAATCTGGTTGTTGTTGCCATTGGTTGAAGCTGTTTGGCTCGTAGTGTGGCAAGCTACCGTAGTTACCATCTACACGACCTTGACCATCACGTTGGTTGCTATGCACTGGGCAACGCGGACGGTTTACTGGAATTTGACGGTAGTTCACACCTAAACGGTAACGTTGTGCATCTGCATAGTTAAATAAACGAGCTTGTAACATTCTGTCAGGACTTGCACCGATACCTGGTACCAAGTTACTTGGTGCAAACGCAGATTGTTCTACATCCGCGAAGAAGTTTTCTGGGTTACGGTTTAATTCAAACTCACCAACTTCAATTAATGGGTAGTCTTTTTTCGGCCATACTTTAGTTAAGTCGAACGGATGATAAGGCACTTTTTCCGCATCTGCTTCTGGCATAATTTGTACAAATAATGTCCATTTAGGGAAATCACCACGTTCAATCGCTTCATATAAATCACGTTGATGGCTTTCACGGTCATTTGCAATAATTTCTGCTGCTTCAGCATCTGTTAAATTTTTAATGCCTTGTTGAGTACGGAAGTGGAATTTTACCCAAAAACGTTCGCCTGCTTCGTTCCAGAAACTATAAGTGTGAGAACCGAAACCGTGCATATGACGATAGCTTGCAGGAATACCACGATCACTCATTACAACAGTTACTTGGTGTAATGCTTCTGGTAATAATGTCCAGAAATCCCAGTTATTAGTTGCTGAACGCATATTAGTGCGTGGGTCGCGTTTTACCGCTTTGTTTAAGTCTGGGAATTTACGTGGATCACGTAAGAAGAATACCGGGGTGTTGTTACCCACTAAGTCCCAGTTACCTTCTTCGGTATAGAATTTTAATGCGAAACCACGAATATCACGTTCCGCATCTGCAGCACCACGTTCACCTGCCACGGTAGTAAAACGTGCGAACATTTCCGTTTTTTTACCCACCTCACTGAAAATTTTTGCACGAGTATATTGAGTAATATCGTGTGTGACAGTAAAGGTACCAAATGCACCAGAACCTTTCGCGTGCATACGACGCTCTGGAATAACTTCGCGTACGAAATCAGCTAATTTTTCGTTAAGCCATAAATCTTGTGAAAGTAATGGACCACGCGGACCTGCAGTTAAACTGTTTTGATTGTCAGCAACAGGGGCGCCATTTCCCATCGTTAGGTTAGTAGACGATAAATGCGAAAAAGGGCATTTTGAACTCATAGTTAACTCCTTGTATGAATAAATAGGGGGATGAAATAAATTTCTTAAGTATCATACAAAAAGGTTTCAGTGATTGAAATCTATTAAATCAATCAAAATAATCTATTAATTTGAAGAGGGATTGAATTTTGTATCAAATTTCATGAAAGGCTGTTGTATTCGCTTTAAATGACACAAAAATACTAGTCTAACTGAAACAATTACGTCCATTCATATCTAATAATTGCTTATTAGATATGAACAAAATTTTTATTATTTAGTTGAATTGCAATGCCGATAAGTCAGGAAATAGTAAGAGAGGGCTGAAATAACTACGCAAGCTGCCATTGTATAGAGCATTGGTGCTGCTGTTTCCATTTTAAAGCTCGCTACAAGGGAACCCATCACAGCACCGACACCAAAACGTACACTTCCCATTAATGAGTTTGCAGTACCTGCCATCGTTGGGAATTTTTCGAGAATAGAGGCGGTCGCATTGGAGGAAATTAATGGGTTTTGTCCTACAAAAAAGGCTACACCAATTGCCATAGGCCAAAATCCGAAATCAAAAAGTGCGGTTAAAAATAACCAAATTCCTGAAATGAATTGTACGGCAATACCAATTCGTAACATGGTTTCAGCACCTAGCTTCAATACAAATTTACCATTTAGATAAGATGCAGCGGTCATAATGGCAATATTGATCATAAAGAAATAGCCGAATTGATCGACAGGAATACCATAAATACCGATATAGACAATCGATCCCGCAGTGACGAAAGCAAATAACCCACCAAAACCAAAAGAAGCCGCCGCCATATAACCTAACACTTCTTTTTGTTTAGAAAGCATCATGAAGTTACGGGCAATAATATTAAGACGCAAGGGAATACGATTTTCTTGTTTATGGGTCTCGGGAATAATGAAAAAGACAAGCAATGCTGCAAGAAATCCCATGATGCCAATCACATAAAAAATCATATGCCAGTGGAAATATTTCACGATATATCCGCCAATTATAGGCGCAACAAGTGGTGCGATCATAAAGACAAGCGTGATAGTGGACATGATTCTAGAGAGCTGATCTTTGCTAAATAAATCTCGTAATAAAGCGCCTGAAAGTACAACAGGCGCCGCTCCAAAGAAACCTTGAACGAAACGCAGAACAGTGAAACTGCCAATAGAATGAATACTCGTTAAAATAATGGATGTGATAGCACCAATAATGACCCCTAACAAAATAATCGGTTTACGACCAAAGCTATCACCAAAAGGCCCCCAGAATAATTGCCCTGCCGCCATACCATAAGCGAAGAATGTCAGCGTGTGCTGTACTTGCTCAGCGTTGATATTTAAGTCTTCAGCAATATTTAAAAAGGACGGAATATACATATCCACGCCCAAAGGCGGTAGCATCGAGAGAATGCCGAGCGTGGCGATAAAAATAAAGGTAGGTTTAATATTTTGGCTCATATTATTTCACTAAATTGTCGATTTCGTCCTGAGTAAGTGGACGAAATTCGCCTTCTTCTAAGCTTTCATCTAATTCAACGTTACCGATTCTCCAACGATGGAGTGCCACGACTTTATTACCCAGCGCGGCAAACATTCGTTTCACTTGGTGATAGCGCCCTTCAGAGATAGTCAGGTTCACGTTGTAATCATCTAACACTTCAAGTTTTGCTGGCTTAGTTGGTTCTTTTTCACCACGTAACAAAATGCCTTCTTCACAAGCTGAAGCATAATGGTTCTCAACTGGGTCAGCTAAAGTGACTAAATAGGTTTTCTCACATTGATGCTTTGGTGAGGTAATACGATGTGACCATTGCCCATCATCCGTTAATAGCACGAGGCCAGTGGTATCCACATCTAATCGTCCAGCGCTGTGTAATTTGCCTGAAAGAGGCGGTTCAAAGAATTGATAAATAGTTGGATAGTCACCGTCATCATGAGAGCAAACGTAGCCCTGAGGCTTATGCAACATAAAATATTGACCTTCTTCCACCCAAGTCAATAATTCATCTTCAAAATAAATTTCATCTTCTTGGCTTACTTTGGTCGCCCCATTTTTCACAATTTCACCGTTAATTTTGACCGCACTTTGGCGAATGGCCTTGGTAGCTTGTGAACGGGTTAAACCAGTATTCTCGGCAATAAATTTATCTAATCGCATCGTAAACTCTTATTTTTGATTGAACCAGCTGACGTAATCAAATTGGTCGTAATATTTTTCGCCATTCCAACCGGAAAAGGTAAATAAATCACCCACTTCGTTTTCATTTTCAAAGCCTTTAATATAGAAAGCGGATTTAAACTCGGGATAAGGCTTATGGGTAAAGACCACTTTGTTCGGATAAGGTAAGTTATCAAAGGCTTGTAAGTGCTCGTAATCCACACCTTTTCCTCTGTACTTATCCGTCATTATAATAAATAAATTATCAAAGTTTAAACGTTGTGAGCGAGCCTCCCATTTTTCTTTGGCTTCTTGCTCTGAACGATAGTGCATAAAGTGGATTTTGAGGTCACCTAAGATTCCAATAGGATAGTTTTTTTCTGTTTGTATAAATTGGAGCGGCAGTGATTGATAAAAACGGATATCTTGCAAATAACGAATAAAATCAAAAGGTTCTAAATAAAGATTAACAAATGGAGAATTAAAAGGTTGATTTAGATCGTGTAAAATAAACGCACCGACACAGTTTGCAGAAATCACCGACATGCCTTGATTGGTTAAACGTTTTTGATAGGTTTGATTAATCGCTTTCCGTTGTAATTTATTGATGGCGCTTCTAAATTTAGAAAACAAACTCATTATTTATATCCTGTATATTTTTTGCGATATAGTAACGTTTTTGCTTATGAATGTAAAGAAAAGACAAAGGTGTGGTCGATTTCACTCATATTTTTGTAATAAATTTGTAAAATTTTTGCGGTATGTCACAAAATTCTATTTAAAAGGGAGTATAATGGTGTAAATTTTATTTGTTATAAATGAAAATGGAGTATTTTTATATGAGCGAACAATTGCGCCAAGCCGCATTAGATTTTCATGAATTCCCTATCCCAGGAAAAATTGCAGTCACCCCAACCAAATCATTAGCTACTCAACATGATTTAGCCCTTGCGTATTCTCCAGGTGTTGCTGAGCCTTGCTTAGAGATTGAAAAAGATCCCTCAGCGGCAAGCCGTTATACAGCACGTGCTAATTTAGTGGCCGTTATTTCAAATGGTACAGCCGTGTTAGGTCTAGGAAATATTGGTGCGCTTGCATCAAAACCTGTTATGGAAGGGAAAGGTGTATTATTCAAAAAATTTGCAGGCATCAATGTATTTGATATTGAAATCAATGAACAGGATCCAGATAAATTAATTGACATTATTGCTTCATTAGAACCAACGTTTGGTGGCATTAATCTTGAAGATATCAAAGCACCAGAATGTTTCTATATTGAAAAAGCATTGCGTGAACGTATGGGAATTCCGGTATTCCATGATGATCAACATGGTACGGCTATTATCGTCGGTGCAGCTGCATTAAATGGTTTAGAAATTATTGGTAAAAATATCTCTGATGTGCGCTTAGTGGTAAATGGCGCAGGTGCTTCAGCTATTGCGTGTACTAACTTGCTTCGTGCATTAGGTTTCAAAAAAGAAAATATCACCATGTGTGACTCTAAAGGCGTGATTTACAAAGGCCGTGGCGATAACATGGATGAAACCAAACAATTCTACGCGATTGAAGATAATGGTTGGCGCACATTAGCGGATGCCGTTAAGGGAGCTGATGTGTTCTTAGGTTGCTCTAAAGCAGGTGCATTAAAACCTGAAATGGTGAAAACCATGGCAGAAAATCCATTAATTCTTGCATTAGCTAACCCTGTGCCTGAAATTACCCCAGATGAAGCCAAAGCAGTTCGTCCAGATGCGATTGTTTGTACTGGTCGCTCAGACTTTCCAAATCAAGTAAATAACGTACTTTGTTTCCCATTCTTATTCCGTGGAGCATTAGACGTAGGCGCAACAGCGATTAATGAGGAAATGAAATTAGCCGCTTCTCATGCAATTGCGGGTTTGGCAAAAGAACAAGTTCCATTAGAAATTATTACTAATTATGGTGCGTTATCATTTGGGCCGGATTATGTCATTCCGACTCCGTTCGATCCTCGTTTATTATTTACCGTGTCTTCTGCGGTAGCGAAAAAAGCAATGGAAACAGGCGTGGCAACACGTCCAATTACAGACTGGGTAGCTTATGAAAAACAATTAAAAGCGTTGGTTGCAGCTTAGTCTTTCTCTTTCAAAAAGTGATCTGCCCCCAAAAGTTGGACAGGTTAGTTAACTTAAATATTGAGCTCGGTATTGCACCGGGCTCAATCCTTTTAAACCAAGTTTAATTCGGTTTTGGTTGTAATACACTAAATATTCTTCAATTTCAGCCTGTAATTTAACAATTGAATGATAAGTCCGAGAGTAAAAACACGCTGATTTTAATATTGTAAAAAAGCTTTCAATCACCGCATTATCGTAGCAATTTTCTCGGCGACTCATACTTTGCACCTCAAATTAGGTGTCCAGGTTTTGGGGTGCAGATCAAAGTGCGATCAAAAATGATGATGTTTTTAACCGCACTTTGTGTTTTTTTATCTGTCTATGAAAGGAATGGCACATTAGCGTGCTTTAAATTAATCAAAGGGTAGCGATTCCCTTAGGACTTATGAGTGTCAAAATGAAACAAACACGTTCTTCTTTATATCCAATTTTTCTCTTCGTCATCATTAATCTGATCATTTTCTCCTTATCTCGTCTTGGGCTTGCGATTTGGCAGGCAGACCGTGTTTCTGCGGTAGCGGGTTGGGGGCAATTATTCTTACAAGGCTTGCGTATGGACATCGTGGCTTTGTGTTATCTATTTGGTGTGCCGGCATTATTTACGGTGTTATTTCATCATAGCCGAATTTGGAAAATGATTTTACGCATTTGGCTTACCTTCGGTAGTGTGTTTATTCTATTCATGGAATTGGCTACGCCTGCATTTATCGAAACCTATGATTTCCGTCCAAACCGTCTATTTATCGAATATTTAATTTATCCGAAAGAAGTCTTTTCAATGTTGATGGAAGGCCATTTAACTGCGGTCATTTTTAGCCTTATTTTCACTGTTACGGCTTTCTTCTGTTATTGGAAATTATCTGGTTATGCGGTCAAAAATTTACGCCCAATGAGCTGGAAATTACGCCCTGTTGTAGCATTGCTCGTGATTGCTGTTGCTTTTTTAGGTGCGCGTTCGAGTTTCCAACACCGTGGTGTTAACCCTGCAATGGTCGCCTTTTCTTCCGATGGTTTAGTGAATTCTCTCGTGTTGAACTCTGGCTATTCTGTCCTTTATGTGGCACAGCAATTTAAAGATGAAGGAGCATCTTCCGAAGCCTATGGCAAAATGGATACTGATGAAATGTTGCGTATTGTCAAAGCAAGCCGTGGGCGCCCTGAAAGTGATTATATTTCAGAGAAGATTCCAACCTTAACGAAAAACCAAGCGACTTACCAAGGTAAACCGAAAAATATCGTCATTATTTTGGAAGAAAGTTTTGGGGCGCAATTTATCGGTACATTAGGCGGAAAACCACTTTCACCTGAATTTGATAAGTTAGCCAAAGAAGGCTGGTTATTTGAAAATCTTTATGCTACGGGGACGCGTTCTGTACGCGGTATTGAAGCTACAACTGCAGGTTTTACACCCACTCCAGCACGTGCAGTGGTGAAATTGAATAACAGTCAAAGTGGTTTCTTTACTATTGCAGATTTACTTGCCAAACAAGGTTATAACACTTCCTTTATTTATGGTGGTGAAAAACACTTTGATAACATGGCAAGCTTCTTCTATGGTAATGGTTTCCAAAATATTATCGATCAAAAGGATTATCAAAATCCGAAATTTACTGCGACTTGGGGCGTGAGTGATGAGGATTTATTTGATAAAGCGAACGAAACTTTTACCCAATTACAGAATGAAGGAAAACCATTCTTTAGCTTAGTGTTTAGTTCGAGCAATCACGATCCTTTTGAATTTCCGGATGGTAAAATTGAGCTTTACGAACAACCAAAAGCAACCCGTAATAACAGTGCAAAATATGCAGATTATGCCATTGGTTATTTCTTCAACTTAGCGAAACAATCTAATTATTGGAAAGATACCGTGTTCTTGGTAATTGCCGACCATGATTCTCGTGCAGCAGGGGCAAGCTTGGTGCCAATTAAGCATTTCCATATTCCTGCGTTAATTTTAGGTGATCATGTTGCACCTCGCCGAGACAGTCGTTTAGTGAGTCAAATTGATATGCCGACAACCTTACTTTCTATTGCGGGGGTAAGTGGTAATTATCCGATGATTGGCTTTGATTTAACGCAAGATGTGAATCCGAATCGTGCCTTTATGCAGTTTGATCAAACCCAAGCTTTAATGAAAGGCAATCATGATGTCGTTATCCAAACACCAAATAGCAAAGCAAAAGGCTATGTTTATGATAAGGAAAAAGACACATTAACCGAAAAAGACGTGTCGGAAGAAATGAAAAAAGAAGCGTTGGCACATGCCTTACTTGGCAGCTATTTGTATAAAAACCGTTTATATAAAGGCAGTGAAGAGAAGTAAAGTGCGGTCAGTTTTAGGCTAATTTTAAAGGGCGAATGATTTCGCCCTTTTTCTTTAGATGATTTGTTCTTAGTGATTTTCAGCAATCACACGAGGGAATAAAACATTATTTTCACGATGAATATGCATCATTAAATCATCTGCAAATTCTTGGATACCGCTATAAAGCGCACGCCATGTGTTACAAGCATCTGCAGGAGGTGTCATATTGTTTGTTAATGATTTTAATACGTCTAAATGTTCGCCATGTTCTGCGTGTTCCATTTCCATCATACGAATCGGCATTTGTGCCATCATATAATTTCCCGCTTTGATCATTGGGAAAAGCACGTGCTCTTCTTTCATCATATGGTTGCTTAAATCATCATAGACATTGCGTAATTCTGCTGCTACGCCGATAGGGCAATCATCGCGATCACCATGAACACTTTCTACGCGATCCGCTAATACGATTAATTCTTGAAGTTGTTCACGGTGACGTTGATGATAGCGAACTAAAATATGATCGATAACTTCACCATAATTTGCACCACCCCAATATTCTTCAGGGTTTTCTGCTTTGCTGTTTTGTAGCGCAGTTAAGCGCGTTTCGATGTCTACTAAATTGAGTCCTTTTTCTGCCGCTGCGTGAGCAAGTGTATCTGAGCCACCACAGCAGAAATCTAAATCATATTCACGAAGTAGTGAAGTTGAGCCGGGTACGCTGATTGCGATTTCACTTAATTTTTTATCTCCAAAAGACATAATGAATCTCCTTGTTGATGAGGTAGAGTTAGAAGTTGAGCAAAATACTAAGATAATAAAAGGAAAATGCAACGTTTTTTTTAGCAAAGTATGATTTAAATCAAAGCTAAAAATTAAAGTTACCATGTTGTAGGTAGGTATTAATGAGTATTAAAAGTGAAAGTTGCATTGCTTTGATGAGGTGTTATTATTCGAGCATAGAGAGAGGATCATCATGAAGCGAATTTATCGATTTTTAACTATTGGATTACTATTGCTGGTTTTAGGTGGTGGCTATTTTTTTGCGAATTTAACAATTTTTGCTCGTACATTTATCCAATTAAATACGTCACAAAAAGTGAGTTATATTCCTTTTGAAAACAAACTAAATATGCAATGTGACAAGGCTAATGGTTTGATGCCTAAATTAACGTCTTCACATTTTCGTTTGGTCAACTGGAATGTGCATAAAGGGCAAGATACGGGTTGGCAAGAAGATTTAGCGAGATTGTCTGAACAAGCTGATTTTGTGTTATTACAAGAGGCGACACAACATCAAAATTTAAACACATTTTCGACCGCACTTTTTGTGTCCTCTTTTTCTTTTAAAGATCTCTTATCCGGTGTAAAAACATTCACCAAAACGCAACCAGAATGGTATTGCGGTGGTGGCGTAGCAGAACCATTAATACAAATTCCCAAAGTGGCAAGTGTGATGAGTTTTCCATTAGAAAAAGGCGATAGCTTGCTACTTATTAATGTGCATTTGATTAATTTTGAATGGGGGATTTCCGCTTATCAAACTCAGTTAGAGCAGCTCTTTTCTTTTGTAGAAAATCATCAAGGCCCCATCATTATCTCTGGCGATTTTAATGCATGGAATGAGCGTCGTCTGAATTTAGCTAATAATTTGATGCAAAAATATGGATTAGATGTAGTGACGCTCTCTCAAGATGAGCGGGTTAGATTTTTAGGTTATCCACTTGATTATATTTTTACGCGAGGCGTAAAAGTGGTGAGTGCAACATCAGAAGTGGTTACTTCGTCAGATCATAATCCGTTACTAGTTGAATTTGAATTGGAATAAAGTGCGGTCAGATTTTGAGAAAATTTTAGGGCTAACGTTATGTTAGCCCTATGTGTTATTACTTGGTTTGATTAATTAAAAATTGCGTTAATAAAGAAACCGGACGGCCTGTGGCGCCTTTATTTGCACCTTGAAGCCAAGCTGTCCCGGCGATATCTAAATGTGCCCAAGTGTACTTTTTCGTAAAGTTGGAGAGGAATGCGCCTGCAGTAATTGCACCGCCCCAACGACCGCCAATATTAGCTAAATCAGCAAATGGGGATTTTAATTGCTCTTGATATTCTTCACTTAATGGTAAACGCCAAGCTTTGTCAGTAGTTTGCTGTGCGGCTAGTAATAACTGTTCGGCTAAGGCATCGTTAGTTGAAACTAAGCCGCTGTTATGTTGACCTAAAGCTACCACGCAAGCGCCTGTTAGGGTCGCAATATCAATCACATATTGCGGTTCAAAACGCTCTACATAAGTTAATGTATCACAAAGTACTAAACGGCCTTCAGCATCAGTATTTAACACTTCTACGGTTAAACCATTCATCGTGGTGAGAATATCACCCGGGCGATAGGCATTGCCGTCAGGTAAGTTTTCACAACCCGCTAATACACCGATAACATTGAGTGGTAGATTTAATTCTGCAATGGCTTTCATTGTGCCGAATACCGAAGCAGCACCACACATATCGTATTTCATCTCATCCATTTCTGCGGCTGGTTTTAACGAAATACCGCCTGCATCAAAGGTTAAGCCTTTACCCACTAATACGATAGGTTTCGCATTTTTATCTGGGGCGTTGTTGAAATGCAAAATAGATAGGTAAGCAGGGTGTTGAGAACCACCTGATACCGCTAAATATGCATTCATCCCAAGTTTCGCCATTTCTTCTTCATCAATCACATCTAAGGAAAGTGCGGTTGATGTTTTGGCTAAATTTTTAGCTTGTTCAGCTAAATAAGCCGGTGTACAAATATTAGATGGCATATTCGCGATATTACGCGCAGCTTTTACACCATTTGCAATGGCCTGTGCTTCTGCGATGGCTTGCTGAGCTTGTGAATCATCGGTATTAAAAATGATTTCTTGAAGTGAGATAGCATCCGCTTTTTTACTTTTAAATTCATCGAATTGATAGAGACTATGTTCGATGGTTTCAACAGTAAAACGTACATTCCAAAATAGATCGCGATCTTTAATTTCCACATCCGTTAAATTATTCACCGCTTGTTGAATATTTAATTCTTTTAATGTTTGGGTAACTCGTTGGATGATTTGTTTAAATTGGCGTTCAGTCGTTTCACCTTTTTTACCACAACCTGCTACTAACACGCGTTTAGTCGCAAGATTCGGTAACGAATGAAGCAGAGTCGCTTGCCCAATTTTGCCTGAAAGATCTTGGCTTTGAGCTAACTG
The DNA here is from genome assembly GCF_054332375.1 of Haemophilus sp. SZY H53. Lineage (NCBI taxonomy): Bacteria > Pseudomonadati > Pseudomonadota > Gammaproteobacteria > Pasteurellales > Pasteurellaceae > Haemophilus > Haemophilus sp. SZY H53. The sequence goes on along the minus strand of NZ_JBTGNV010000007.1, from coordinate 98,467 downwards.
GCTGAGGTAGCCTTGTGTGATTTGATCGATTTCATTGAAACTTTTTGTTAATTCATTGTTCTCATAAATGCCGATAATAAGGCAATCGGTTGATTGAGAAAGTGCGGTTGAGTTCGCTTGATATTTCATGTTATTTCCTTATGTTGCTAATTTGCTATTTAAATCAGTCAAAATAAGGTATCATACGCCATCTAAATTAGCCAGTTTCCCGTGTTTTTTAGTTAGAAAAAAAGAATGATATTAACCCGATATTTAACAAAGGAAGTTTTTAAAAGCCAGATTGCAATTTTGTTTATTTTGCTTTTAATTTTCTTCAGCCAACAACTTGTGCGCGTACTTGGTTCAGCGGCAAATGGTAAAGTACCTGCCGATCTGGTGTTCTCTTTACTCGGTTTAGGGATGCCGACAATGGCGCAATTAATGTTGCCATTATGTTTGTTTATCGCCATTTTACTGACTTTCGGTCGTCTCTATGCAGAAAGTGAAATCACCGTTATGCGTGCATGTGGTGTAGGCCAACGTATTCTTGTTCGCGTGGCGTTAATTCTTTCTTTGTTCACAGCTGGCTTGGCTGCTTATAACGCATTGTGGCTTTCTCCATGGGCGATTCAAAAACAAGTGGCAATTGTTGAAGATGCTAAAGCTAACCCAACAATGGGGGCATTGGCTTCTGGTCAATTCATGTCCACAAGTAACAATAATTTCGTTTTATTCATTGATAAAATTAATGGTAATCAAATCAGTGATGTTTATCTTTTCCAAATGAAAGCCAAAGGTCAAACGAAACCATCAGTGGTTACAGCTGAAAAAGGTGAGTTAAAAGCGTTACAAAATGGCGATCAAGTGCTGAATTTACAAAATACCTTGCGTGTAGAAGGTACATCTGTGCTTCCTGATTTCCGTATTACACATTTTGATGACTATCAAGCCTATTTAGGCCATCAAGAGACAAACACAGAAGGTGATGAAGCTGCTGAATTATCTTTTGAGCAATTATTAAAAGATAAAAGTGCGGCCGCAAAAGCAGAATTGCATTGGCGCATTACCTTAATTTTAGCCGTGCCTTTAATGGCGCTCATCGCCGTACCAATGAGTAAAGTGAATCCTCGCCAAGGCCGTTTTGCGAAGATCTTACCGGCACTATTGCTTTATTTAATTTACTTCTTATTACAAAGCTCATTTAAATCTTCGGGTGGCGCAGGTAAGCTTGATGCCGGTTTGTTAATGCCGTTGGTAAATATCGCCTTTTTAATTTTAGGGATTGTGCTGAATAGCTGGGATAGCACCGCTATGCATAAGTTCCGTCGCGTATTCAGAAAAGGGTAATAACAATGTTGATGAATACTCTTGATCGTTATATCGGTAAAAGCATTTTAGGGGCAATTTTTGCCACGCTATTTACATTGGTTGGCCTTTCGGCAATTATCAAATTTGTAGAGCAATTCCGTAGCGTAGGGAAAGGTTCTTATGATATTTGGCAAGCGGTGGCTTATACAGGATTAACTATTCCTAAAGATGTGGAAACCTTTTTCCCAATGGCGGCCTTGTTAGGTGCCTTAATTGCTTTAGGTAATTTAGCCAGCCGCAGTGAATTAGTAGTAATGCAATCTGCGGGTTTTTCTCGCTTTAAAATTGGATTAGCCGTCATGAAAACGGCACTTCCACTGGTACTTTTTACCATGATTATTGGGGAATGGGGAATTCCACAAACTGAACAATTTGCTCGTGATATGCGCACTCGAGCACTTTCTGGTGGTTCAATGCTTTCGGTGAAAAATGGAGTATGGGCAAAAGACGGTAATAATTTCGTGTATGTTCGTCGTATTACCGATGATGCACAATTAGAAGATATTTATATTTATACCTTTGATGAACAGCGTAATCTCACGCATTTGAAGCATGCAAATCAAGCACAATATTCTGCTGAAAATAATCAATGGCAGTTACGTCAAGTGAATAATTCAGCGGTATCAAAAGAGCAAATTACCACAACAAACCGCTTAACCGAAAATTGGGCGACGAGTTTAACGCCAGATAAATTAGGCGCAGTTTCATTACGTCCAACGTCATTATCCATTTCAGGTTTATACGAATATATCGCTTTCTTAAAACAAACGGGGCAGGATTCTCGCCGTTTTGAATTAACCTATTGGCGTAAGATTTTACAACCCCTTTCTGTAGGTGTGATGATGATGCTTGCGTTATCTTTTATCTTCGGTTCATTACGCAGTGTCACTGCAGGAGCAAGAATCGTAACGGGGATTTGCTTTGGATTCTTGTTCTATGTCGTCAATGAAATTTTTGGACAAATGAGTGTGGTATTTAATGCGCCAGCTTTTTTAAGTGCACTGATGCCAAGCCTCTTGTTTATGGCGATTATTTGGTGGTTACTCGCAAGAAAACGGGATTAATTAAAAAGCATTAATGAAAAAGGCGAACTGATAAAGTTCGCCTTTTTATTCTCTAAGAAAGTGCGATTAAAATTGACCGCACTTTAGGAATTTAATCTTCTTTAAATTCTCTCATCATTTCTTCTGCTTTTTTCACCATTTCTGCAGAACCGATGAAAAGTGGTACACGTTGGTGAAGTTCAGTTGGCTGAATATCTAAAATTCGATTGTAACCATCAGATGCAATACCACCCGCTTGTTCTGCTAAGAATGCCATTGGATTGCCTTCATAAAGCAAACGAAGCTTACCATTTGGATAGTTGGTTGCACTTGGGTAAATGTAGATACCGCCTTTTAATAAGTTGCGATGGAAGTCTGCCACTAATGAGCCGATATAGCGTGAAGCATAAGGGCGGTTAGTTGCTTTATCTTCTTCTTGGCAGTATTTAATGTATTTTTTTACCCCTTGTGGGAATTTGAGATATTGTCCTTCATTGATGGAATAGATTTTTCCCTCTTTTGGCATTTGCATATTTTCATGAGAAAGGCAGAATGTACCGATAGATGGATCATAAGTGAAACCATTTACACCATGACCAGTGGTATAAACCAACATGGTAGACGAACCATATACGATATAACCCGCAGCCACTTGTTTATTACCCGGTTGCATAAAGTCTTCTAAGGTAACAGGTGAGCCAATAGGGGATACACGACGGTAAATAGAGAAGATTGTCCCAACCGAAACGTTCACATCAATATTGGATGAACCATCAAGTGGGTCAGTCAAAATAATATATTTTGCATTGCGAGCACGTTCAGTATCAAAAGCGATAAAGCTTTCTTCTTCCTCTGAAGCAAAACCTGCTACTTCTTCACGTGACATGAGTGCTGCATTCATGGTGTTATGGGCGAATAAGTCCAATTTCATTTGGCTTTCACCTTGCACGTTTTCGACACCAGATTGACCAAGGATATTCGTTAAACCTGCTTTATTGATATCACGATGAATGATTTTTGCTAGTAAACGAATAGAGGACAAAATACCACTAAGTTCCCCTTTTGCATTTGGGTACTCTGCTTGGCGTTCAACAATAAATTCACTTAATGTTTTCATTTTTATTCCTTTTTTATCATTATTAAGTAACAGATGCGCTGATTATACGCTATTTCATAATTTTGATTGAGATCAAAATATGAATAATGAGATCTGCATCACACTTTATTTTCAAGGCGAAGCCTTGACAATGTGTATTTATTAGAAAAGGATAGAGTTTAAAAATTATCGGAAAGACAGATGAGAAATGATGTGCTTAATATCGGTACATTGTTATATTTGCCAGAATCGGATGTTGATAAATTGCGTGAAGCGGCTAAGATTTTATTGGAACAATCAAAAGAATACCATAAGGCAGTGAAAGCATTGTGATCGTTTATAGATTTAAAATGTGGTTAAAAATGACCGCATTTTTTCTTTTTACATTTTATATCAATTCCCTTCATATAAAATTACAATAAAATTCACACCCATCTAGACGTCTAAATGTTTAATGAGGACGTTAATTTTGTTACACTCAGTCTATCTTAAAATTAATTAAATATAGGAAAGCAAAATGAGTAAACTTTTTCCAAGTGCCACTATTCGTACTTTTGCACCATATCGTTTTGATATTGTAGGCAGTTTTTTACGTCCAGAGACTTTAAAACAGGCTCGTCATCAATGTAGTTGTGGCGATATTTCTTGTGCTGATTTAACGCAAGTTGAAGATGCTGAAATTGCTAAATTGGTTGAGCATCAAAAAACTGTCGGATTGCATGCGGTGACTGATGGTGAATTTCGTCGTACTTTTTGGCATTTAGATTTCTTAGCCGCATTAGATGGCGTGAAAGAAGTGGATGCTGAAAAATTCTCCGTGCAATTTAAACACGATAATGTACGTCCAAAAACACTAAAAATTATAGATAAGATCGGTTTTTCAGAGAGCCATCCTTTCGTTGAACATTACCGCTCATTACAAAAAATAGCAGGTGAGACTGAAGTTAAATTAACGATTCCTTCTCCGTCAATGCTTCATTTAATTTGTACAGTACGTGCTACAGATTATCAGCCAATTGAACGTTATAAAGATAATAATCAGTTGTTATTAGATGATATTGCTGATGCTTATATTGATGCAATGAATATCTTCTATAAATTAGGCTGTCGTAACTTACAGTTGGATGATACAAGTTGGGGAGAATTCTGTGCGGAAGATAAACGTAAAACCTATACTGAACGTGGTTTAGATTTAGATCAAATTGCCAAAGATTATGTGTATATGTTAAATAAAATCGTGGCAGCGAAACCGGCTGATTTAGCGATTACAATGCATATTTGTCGTGGTAATTTCCGTTCAACTTGGTTCTCAGCAGGTGGTTATGAGCCTATCGCAGAAACCTTATTTGGACACTGTAATGTGGACGGTTTCTTCTTGGAGTACGACAGTGATCGTGCGGGAGATTTTAAACCTTTACGCTTTATTAAAAATCAACAAGTAGTGTTAGGATTAATCACCTCTAAATCGGGCGAGTTAGAAAAGCGTGATGAAATTATTGCTCGTATTAAAGAAGCAGTACAATATGTGGATATCAATCAACTTTGCTTAAGTCCACAATGTGGTTTCGCTTCAACAGAAGAAGGTAACATTCTGACCGAAGAGCAACAATGGAAAAAACTCGAATTTATCCGCGATATCGTAGAAGAAGTTTGGGGTAAGTAATCTAGTTTAGAGTGTAAAAGAGATAATCGTTAAGGCGGTTATCTCTTTTTTTCATGAAAGTGCGGTTAAAAATGACCGCACTTTTAAATAATAAAAAAGGAAGTCAATAGACTTCCTTTTATGTTACTTCAATTTAATTATTTTTGACGCATTGCAGGGAATAGGATTACATCACGGATAGATGGCGCGTTAGCATAAAGCATTGCTAAGCGGTCAATACCTAAACCTTCACCCGCTGTAGGTGGTAAGCCGTGTTCAAGTGCAACTACGAAGTCATCATCCTTAAACATTGCTTCATCGTCACCCGCTTCTTTCGCTGCGACTTGCGCATCAAAACGTTCATTTTGGTCTTCGGCATCGTTTAATTCTGAGAAGCCGTTACCAATTTCACGACCACCGATGAACAATTCAAAACGGTCTGTTACTTCTGGATTTTCATCGTTACGACGTGCAAGTGGTGAAATTTCTGCTGGATGCGCCATTAAGAAGGTTGGTTGAATTAAGTGATGTTCAGCCACTTCTTCAAAGATCGCATTTACGATAGAGCCTAAGCCCCAAGATTTTTGTACTTCAATACCTAAGCGTTCAGCGGTTGCTTTTGCACGATCGAAATCATAAAGATCTTCTTTTACGATACCTTTATCTGCACCATATTTAATGGTTGCATCATGTAATGTTATACGCTCAAATGGTTTGCCGAAGTCAAATTCTAAATCACCGTATTTCACAATGGTTGTACCAAGAATATCAATGGCGAGTTTGCGTAATAATTCTTCGGTGTTATCCATTAAATCATGATAATCTGCATAAGCTTGGTAGTATTCAAGCATGGTGAATTCTGGATTGTGACGGACAGAAACTCCTTCATTACGGAAGTTTCGGTTTAATTCGAAGACACGCTCAAAACCACCAACCACTAAACGTTTTAAGTAAAGTTCTGGCGCAATACGAAGATACATATCAACATCTAATGCGTTGTGGTGTGTGATAAATGGACGAGCAGATGCGCCACCTGGAATCACTTGTAGCATAGGCGTTTCAACTTCCATGAAACCTTTAGAAATAAAGAATTCACGAATACCGGCAACCACTTTTGAACGAATAATAAATGTACGGCGAGATTCTTCATTAGAAATTAAATCTAAGTAACGCTGACGATAACGCGCTTCCATGTCGGTTAAACCATGGAATTTGTTTGGTAACGGACGAAGTGCTTTGGTTAAAAGTTGTACTTCAGTTGTTTTAACGGTTAATTCATTGGTTTTGGTTTTGAAAAGTGTTCCTTTCACGCCAATAATATCACCTAAATCCCAGCTACCTACATCTTCTGCATAAACGCCTTCAGGAAGATTATCACGAGCAACATATAATTGAATTTTGCCACTCATATCTTGTAAGGTAATAAAGGTGGCTTTACCCATTGCGCGACGAGTCATAATACGACCGGCAACAGCTACTTCAATGGCTTTTTCTTTTAATACTTCGCCCTCTTCGGCTTCGTACTTATCATGTAAATCTTGGGCAAGGGCGTTACGACGGAATTGGTTTGGAAACGCATTACCTTTTGCGCGTAATGCGGCTAATTTTTCACGGCGAACGAGCATTTCGCCATGGAGATCTAATTCTTTTACTTCTTGCTCTGACATATCCTTTACCTCGTTAGTTTTTACTTAGAATGTGATTTATTTAATAATAAATAGAATTTTTCTATTCTACCTAGAGCATTGTTTTTTGTTAAGCCTTTTTTAATTAAGTTATCCTTTTTATCTAGAAAGTTGTCGAAATTGAATTGGTAGAGATGGAATTACGCCATTTTTCCACATAAGATAATTTTATCCTTGGTTCTTGAATAAGGTTCACCGTGTACGCAAACAAAAGAGCGGTCAATTTTTCAGAGGTTTTAAACGCTGAAAATACTGATCGCTCTTTGCGTAGAATGATTAATTAAAGATCGAAATCGCCGAAATCATTGGTATCGACTTTAGAATCAATTTGACCAACAAGGTAAGAACTCACTTCCACTTCTTGTGGTGCAACTTGTACGTTGTCAGAAACAAGCCATGCGTTAATCCATGGAATTGGGTTAGAACGCGCACCAAATGGTAATGGAAGCCCAACCGCTTGCATACGGATATTAGTGATGTATTCCACGTATTGCACCAAAATGTCTTTGTTCAAACCAATCATTGAACCGTCTTTGAACAAGTAATCCGCCCATTCTTTTTCTTGCTCTGCTGCGGCTAAGAATAAATCATAGGCTTCTTGTTTACATTCTTCCGCAATTTCAGCCATTTCAGGATCGTCTTGACCTGCAGCCATAATGTTTAAAATGTGCTGTGTGCCGGTTAAGTGTAACGCTTCATCACGAGCGATGAATTTAATGATTTTCGCATTACCTTCCATTAATTGACGTTCTGCAAAGGCAAAGGAGCACGCGAAAGATACATAGAAACGAATGGCTTCAAGTGCGTTCACACTCATCAAGCAAAGATAAAGTTGTTTTTTCAAGTTACGTAACGTTACAACACATTCTTTACCATCTACCGTGTAAGTACCTTCACCGTACAGGCTGTAAAGTTGGCTATCACGGATTAAATCATCGTAATAAGAAGAAATGTCACGCGCACGTTTGATGATTTCTTCGTTCGTCACGATGTCATCAAACACGATAGATGGATCGTTCACAATGTTACGAATGATGTGTGTGTAAGAACGAGAGTGGATGGTTTCTGAGAATGTCCAAGTCTCGATCCAGGTTTCTAATTCCGGAATGGATACCAATGGCAACAACGCAACGTTCGGACTACGACCTTGAATGGAATCCAACAAGGTTTGATATTTTAAATTGCTGATGAAAATGTGTTTTTCATGTTCAGGTAACGCGGCATAGTCGATACGGTCTTGCGACACATCCACTTCCTCCGGACGCCAGAAGAAAGAAAGTTGTTTTTCAATGAGCTTTTCAAACGTCTCATATTTTTGTTGATCGTAACGCGCAACGTTAACGTTTTGACCAAAGAACATCGGTTCTTTTAATTGGTCGTTTTTATTTTGTGAGAAAGTGGTGTATGCCATTTTTGTCTCCATATCGTAGGGTGGGCTTTAGCCCACCATTTTAATAAGAAAGTTTTGGTGGGCTAAAGCCCACCCTACAAGAATAGAAAGAAATGTCTAATTTAAATCTTACACGCTCCACCAGCACAGCCATCGTCTAAATCTTCTTGGCTGTCTTCAGCACCATCACGGGTGTTTTGATAGTAGAGGGTTTTTAAGCCGTATTTGTAAGCGGTTAAAAGATCTTTTAACAACACTTTCATTGGCACTTTACCGTCTTCAAAACGTTTTGGATCGTAGTTGGTGTTGGCAGAGATCGCTTGGTCCACGAATTTTTGCATAATGCCCACTAAGTGTAAGTAACCGTCATTGCTTGGAATATCCCAAAGCAACTCATAGTTATCACTTAAGTTTTCATAATCCGGTACAACTTGTCTTAAGATACCATCTTTTGATGCTTTAATACTCACATGACCACGTGGTGGTTCGATACCATTTGTTGCATTAGAAATCTGTGAAGAAGTTTCTGACGGCATTAATGCGGTCAAGGTTGAGTTACGTAAATCGAATTCTTTGATTTCTTGGCGCAATGTTTCCCAATCATAATGCAATGGTTCTTGCGTTAAGTTATCGATATCTTTCTTATAGGTATCGATTGGTAAAATACCTTTTGCGTAATTGGTTTCATTGAAGTACTCACATGCACCTAATTCTTTCGCTAAGTTCATGGAGGCTTTTAATAGATAGTATTGAATTGCTTCAAATGTACGGTGAGTTAAATCGTTCGCTGAACCATCAGAATAACGCACGCCATTTTTCGCTAAGTAATACGCATAGTTAATCACACCGATACCCAGTGAACGACGACCTAATGAAGAGCGTTTCGCTGCAGGAACAGGGTAGTCTTGGTAATCTAGTAATGCATCTAATGCACGTACTGCAAGATCTGCCAGGTTATCTAACTCGTCTAAATCGTCTAATTTACCTAAGTTAAATGCAGAAAGCGTACAAAGGGCAATTTCACCATTTTCATCATGGAAATGTTGTAATGGTTTAGTTGGTAATGCAATTTCTAAACATAAGTTAGATTGACGTACCGGTGCAACAAGCGGATCAAACGGTGAATGAGTATTACAGTGATCCACGTTTTGAATATAAATACGACCAGTTGATGCACGTTCTTGCATTAATAAAGAGAATAACTCAACGGCTTTTACAGAACGTTTGCGGATATTTGGATCCTGTTCGTATTTCACGTAAAGTTCTTCAAATTTATCTTGATCAGCAAAGAAGGCTTCATAAAGTCCAGGCACGTCTGAAGGGCTAAATAAAGTAATATCTGCGCCTTTAATTAAGCGTTGATACATTAATTTGTTTAACTGCACGCCGTAGTCCATATGACGCACACGGTTATCTTCCACACCACGGTTATTTTTCAATACTAATAAGCTTTCAACTTCTAAGTGCCAAATCGGGTAGTAAACTGTCGCCGCACCACCACGTACGCCACCTTGTGAACAAGATTTTACAGCACTTTGGAAGTGTTTATAGAATGGAATACAGCCAGTGTGGAATGCTTCACCACCACGAATTGGGCTACCTAACGCACGAATTGCACCTGCATTTACCCCGATACCCGCACGTTGTGAAACGTATTTCACGATTGCTGCAGAGGTAGCGTTGATAGAGTCTAAGCTGTCACCACATTCAATCAATACGCAAGAGCTGAATTGACGCGTAGGCGTACGAACCCCCGCCATAATAGGCGTAGGTAAGGAAATCTTAAAGGTTGATGTCGCATCATAGAAACGACGAATGTAATCCAAACGGGTTTCTTGTGGATATTTTGAGAATAAGCTCGCTGCAACTAATAAATAAAGGAATTGTGCAGATTCATAAATCTCACCGGTTACACGGTTTTGAACTAAGTATTTTCCTTCTAATTGTTTTACTGCGGCATAAGAAAAGGTCATATCACGCCAGTGATCAATAAACCCATCCATTTCATCCCATTCTTCACGAGTATAGTCGGCTAAAAGTGCAGGATCGTATTTGCCCATGCGCACTAATTTTTTTACATGATCGTATAAACGAGGTGGATCAAAATGGCCATACGCTTTTTTACGTAAATGGAAAACGGCAAGACGCGCAGCAAGATATTGATAATCAGGGGTATCTTTGCTGATTAGATCTGCTGCTGCTTTAATAATGGTCTCATGAATATCGGAGGTACGAATACCTTCATAGAATTGAATATGAGAACGCAATTCAACTTGAGAAACAGACACGTTTTCCAAGCCTTCAGCCGCCCAAGTAATCACACGGTGAATTTTGTCTAAATTGATTTGTTCAAGCGTACCATCGCGCTTTGTAACCATTAATCCTTTGTTCATGGGAGATAAAACCTGCTAGAGAGATGACTTTAAAAAACACAAGATATAGTGTTATGGAAAATAACGATGCACAAGATAGAGTGTTTTAAAATTGAATTCAAGCAGTAAATTTTTTACTTAGATTATTGACAAAAGATAAGTCATTTAAAATAAATGACTTATCTTTCAAGTGATGTTTTTTTAGGCAGGATCTTTTTTGTAAATCTTTGTAAAGAAAAAAGTGCGGTCAAAAATCATCTCGTTTTTGACCGCACTTTAAAGTTTAAAAATTTAATTAATTCAAGTATTTAAATACTTTGACGACTTTTTGAACACCAGACACTTTACTTGCAATTTCTGCCGCTGAGTCACCTTGTGATTGAGTGACGTTTCCGAGTAAGAATACTTCACCATTTTCGGTGATCACTTTCACATCTGTTGCTTTTACATTATCGCCAACAAAGAGTTTTGATTTAATTTGTGTGGTAATCCAGCTGTCTTTAGTAATTTGACCAAAGTTAATTTTATTGCCCACACGTAATTCATTATAGACGTCATTCACGCCGTCCACGCCTTTTGCAAGACTGGTTGCGGTTTCTTTCACGCCTTCACTCGGCACTTGACCAATCAATAATACACGACCACTATAAGAAACGGCATGTACACGACCTTCTGATTTAATTTGTGCATCTTTATCTAATGCATTTTCAACTTTTATTTCTAACGTTTCATCATCGACTTGCGTCCCCATTGTGCGAGGATCCGTTGCAACTTTAGCACCAGCAGCTGCGCCACCAAGTACAGCAGCCACACAGCCTTGTAACATAATCGATGCACCAAGTACGAAGGCGAGTTTTTTTAATGGGGTTAATTTCATTATTAATCTCCTTTTTATAAATGAGTGAGTTAACTAGTTAGTCAATTAATTTTAGAAATAGTTTGGTTGGAAAAGCCTTTAATGTCAAGCTCTTGGGAAAAGCGTGTTATCAACAAGCTCACAAAGAGCATTAATAACAAATAAATGATTTTCCAAAATCCGTGCTTCTTTCGTCGCGGGAATAGAGATTTCTAAATCAGCTTCAGCTAACACACCTTGAATCGCATCATTGTTTGCACCGGTTAAGGCAATGACCTGAATTTCTTTGTTGACGGCATTCGCAATCGTATTCAGTACCGCTTTTTCTGTTCCAAGCGGCGCAAAGGCAATCAATAAATCGCCAGGCTTCGCGATAGCGTTGAATTGATGCTGATACAGTTGATCAATAGGTTGATCAAAAACCAGTGAAGAACCGACCGCACTTTCAAGGCTAAGATGTACGGATGGCAGGCTAGGGCGCTCAAAATCATAACGATTAAGCAAATTTGATACTAAGAATTGTGCATTCGCATAAGAGCGAGCGACACCACAGGCAATCACTTTATGACCACTTAACAAACATTGCATGACCATTTGTGTGGCAGTTGCAATATTTTCTGATAATAGACTCGAAGCAGAGATTTGAATCTGAATACTTTCGCTATAAATATCTTTAACTTTTTGTAACATAATCGGAAAAGGTTAATCGAGAAAATTAGGAATCCATTGGATATCACTGGCGGTTTTTCCAAAGGCGATAAGATCAAAACGACAATCCGCATCTTCAAGGCTTAGGTTACGTTTGGCTAGCCATAAATTTGCGGAATTTAGCCATTTTTGTTGCTTTTGCCAATCCACGCTTTCAACAGCGGATCCAAATGTCGAACTGGATCGTTGACGTACCTCAACAAAAACAATCGTTTGACCGTCTTGCATAATAAGATCTAATTCACCGCATTTGAAATATTGATTCGCCGCGATGAATTTAAGGCCTTTGGTTTCTAAGAAAAGGCGGGCTTGATGTTCAAAGCCCGCCCCTTGTTGGCGTTTTAATGAAAACATAGATTAGTTTGCAACTGTAACTACGTGACCATCTTGTACTTGATACCATGTCATATCACGATTTATATTGCAGTTTGAATCGGCATTAAGCTGCCCAGTTAAACCGCTTAAGGTATAACCCGGTACTTGGCGTAATTCGTTAAAGTGATTGATGAGCAACCATGCATCAGCACCCATTGCATATAAACGCATTAATTGGAACTCACCACCGGTTGAACCCGCTACTTTTTGGTATTGTGAAGAATCATTTTGTTTAAAGAACGGAATATCACTAAATTGAACGCCATTCATTTTTGCATAGTATTCCGCAGTATTGCTTGCCGCATTTGAACGAGAACTTGCATAAATGCGAACATTCGGATTGCTGGTATCTAAGTAACCTTTAATTTCTGCTAATTCATCTGGCGATGACACGACATAAAGCCCAGCTGTATCTTGTGAAGCACCTTGGAAGAAATAGGTAATATCAGCTGGTAAGTTATAGTAGCGAATATTCGCATCTGTACCCGCTAAACGTTGCCAACGTACATTGAACGCATTACCAACACGTTGTCCTAAATCATTTTGTGGCATCGCAACGATGGGCTGGCGAATACCATCTTGCCACATTTTATTTGCAGCCGATTCCGCTTCATCCTCTGGAGATAAACCGTAATAACACATTTGGTTAATTGTGCGCACATTCGGTGTCGCATTTAATGCTAACACATCTATACCTTGCACTTCTGTAGGATTTGAAATAATCGTATCCACATTCTGTTTGAGCAATGGTCCGACTAATGCTTTAATGCCAGCGTTTTTAGCTTGTACAATAATTTCGTTAATTGGTGTGGTTGATGAGTCAAAGACCTGCACTGGGATAGTTGAGTCACCTTTGGCATTATTGAAACCTGATTGAATCGTTGTACCTAAAATTTGTCCATCTCCACTTAAGGGTAAGATTAACCCAATTTGAGCTAAATTTGTTTGTTGGAAATTTAATAAGCTTTCTAGCTCTTTAGGGAAAAAAGTAGCTGCAACGTGACTTGGATAAGCGGATTTCCAGCTTTGTAGCGCTTGACTTAATTGTACTGGCTGACGAATGTTGTCATTATAGGCTTTAATTAAAGTGAGCCACCCCCCGAGTGCTACGCTGCCTTCATCTGAGGCATTATTAATGACCCCTGTATTAGCAGAGTGGAGTAATGCCCAAGTCTTATCGACATTATTTTTACGACGTTGTATATCTGTTAAGTTTTCATCCATTTTGATGCGTGCTTTCACCGCTTCAATCACATCTTTACGATTTTCTGCAGTTTGCGCAAAGGTTTCGTAATAACGGGATTTTTGTGATGGACTTAATTTCGTAAGATCAAGCGCACGTAATTGACTTTCAGCCATCTCATTAGCGCCTTTCGCCGCAGAGATACTCGCTTCAACTAACGTACGGTCTAATTGTTGCGCTTCGTTTAAGTCAACTAACTCCGTTAATAGCTCTTCCGCTTGGGGTACTTTATTTTCAGTAATTAATACACGTGCCGCTAAGAGTTTGTAAGTTTGTTGATCTTCTTTATCTTGTGCTTGTCCTAATTTATTCATATAAAATTCAGAACTTGCATTGGCATCACGTTGTAATGTTTGGGTAAAGCTGCTATCGAATAAGTTAGAACAACCTGCTAATGCAACAGACAATAAAATCGGCATTAAACGTTTTTTAAAACGACCGCCTTGTAATAGAATAGACATATTCGCTCCATAATGAATAAATCAATAATGGGCGATCTTACTTATCTCACAATGTAAAAGCAAACAAAAATGAATGATTTAACCGGAATTTTATATATTGTCGCTACGCCAATCGGGAATTTACAAGATATTACGCAACGTGCTTTAGAGACCTTTTCGCATGTAGATTTAATTGCTGCGGAAGACACGCGCCACAGTGGTTTATTGCTCAGTCATTATGGTATCAAAAAGCCTTTTTTTGCCTTGCATGATCACAATGAACAAGAAAAAGCACATGTGTTGGTAGAAAAGCTAAAACAAGGTATCAATATTGCATTAATTTCCGATGCAGGAACCCCCTTAATTAGCGATCCAGGTTTTCATTTAGTGCGTCAATGTCGTGAAGCGGGCATTAAAGTAGTGCCACTACCAGGTGCTTGTGCAGCGATTACTGCATTATGTGCATCAGGCATTGCGTCAGATCGTTTTTGCTTTGAAGGTTTTTTACCTGCGAAAACCAAGGCACGTAAAGATAAGTTAGAAAACGTCGCAGAAGAAGACCGCACTTTAATCTTCTATGAATCAACTCACCGCATTTTAGATACCCTTGCCGATATGCAAGATGTATTAGGTGGTGATCGTTATGTTGTGCTTGCACGTGAAATTACGAAAACGTGGGAAACCATTGCAGGGGATAAATTAAGTGATCTTCGTCAATGGTTAAGTGAAGATCCGAATCGCACAAAAGGTGAGATGGTGTTAATCTTGGAAGGCAAACCCAAATTAGAAGATAGCGAAGAATTTTCACCACAAGCAATTAAAGCACTCACTTTGATTGCCAAAGAACTCCCTTTAAAAAAGGCTGCGGCGATTGTAGCAGAACTTTATGGTTATAAGAAAAATGCCTTATACCAATTTGGATTAGATAATTTAGATTAGTCAAAAAACTATCTCCCTCTTTAGCAAAGAGGGGATAGGAGAGATTTGGCTGAATTAATTTTTATAAATTTCGGAGAACAAATGTTAAAACAGGTTTCAGATACCTTACTTGCACCAAGCAATTTATCGCATCAATCATTGCTTAATATTTTTGATGTAATGTCGCATCGTCATATTGATTATGCGGATCTTTATTTTCAATTAAGCCAAGATGAAAGCTGGGTATTAGAAGACAGCATTATTAAAGAAGGTGGCTTTCATATTGATCGCGGTGTTGGTGTGCGCGCCGTTTTGGGTGAAAAAACAGGCTTTGCGTATTCTGATCAAATCAATTTAGCCTCATTACAACAATGTGCTGAAGCTGTAAAAGGCATTGCACAAATTAAAGAAGGTAATTTAATTTCGCCTCAGGCATTTAATGCGGTGAATGCGGTTCAGCGTTATGCGGCGATTAACCCGTTAGAAAGTTTAAGTAAAGAGAAAAAGATCGAGTTATTATACTTAGTGGATCATACAGCTCGATCTGAAGATCCTCGTGTTACGCATGTTTCCGCAGCATTAAGCTCAATTTATGAAGAAGTGTTAGTGGTCGCAACGGATGGCACTCTTGCTGCAGATATTCGCCCGCTTGTGCGTTTATCTATTTCGGTTCTCGTGGAAGAAGATGGCAAACGTGAGCGTGGTAGTTGCGGTTCAGGTGGACGCTTTGGCTTAGATTGGTTCTTTGACGTGGTAAATGGGGATATTCGTGCCGTTAATTTTGCCAAAGAAGCGGTTCGTCAAGCCCTTGTGAATTTGAGTGCGGTCGCTGCACCAGCAGGATTAATGCCTGTGGTATTGGGGGCAGGTTGGCCTGGCGTATTGCTTCATGAAGCAGTAGGGCATGGTTTAGAAGGGGATTTCAACCGCAAAGAAAGCTCTCTATTTACAGGAAAAATTGGTGAGTTAGTGACGTCGCCATTATGCACAATTGTGGATGATGGCACATTGCAAAACCGCCGTGGTTCTTTAACCATTGATGATGAAGGTGTGCCTAGTCAATGTAACGTTTTAATCAAAGACGGGATTTTGCAAGGCTATATGCAAGATAAACTCAACGCTCGATTAATGGGTGTGAAACCAACAGGAAATGGTCGTCGTGAGTCTTATGCACATTTACCAATGCCGCGAATGACAAATACCTATATGTTGGCGGGGCAAAGCAAATTTGAGGATTTAGTAGCCTCTGTGGATCGTGGTATTTATGCACCGCACTTCGGTGGTGGGCAAGTGGATATCACTTCGGGTAAATTTGTGTTCTCGACTTCTGAAGCTTATCTGATCGAAAAAGGTAAAATCACCAAACCGGTTAAGGGCGCTACATTAATTGGTAGCGGTATTGATGTGATGCAAAAGGTGTCTATGGTCGCAGATAAAACAGACTTAGATCTTGGTATCGGTGTATGTGGCAAAGATGGCCAAAGTGTGCCAGTCGGCGTTGGTCAGCCCGCCTTGAAAATAGATGAAATCACCGTTGGTGGAACCAATTAAACATACAGCCCGATAAACCATGTCGGGCTTTTTATTCCTCCATTTAAGTGCGGTCAATTTTTTAGGTATTTTTATCAATCGATTTTTGATGAATAATCATTGAGTTATGTGAGAAACTAAGCGTACCATATTTCTATTTCAATCCTTTTGTGATCCCTATCACAATATCTTGTAAAACCAGTTAAAAATTTCCCCAAACAATTCCAATAAGTGGTACATTTACCGTGCATGACTTTTTGTCATTTAAGAGGTAGAGACAGGCGTGAGCTTGTCTGAAATTTTATCAACTAGAGGGAAACATTTATGTTAATTGGTGTACCTAGAGAACTGCTTGATAGCGAAAATCGTGTGGCGGCGACGCCAAAAACGGTTCAGCAGATCTTAAAACTGGGCTTTGACGTCATCGTAGAACACGATGCGGGATTCAAAGCAAGTTTTGAAGACCAAGCATTTATCGACGCCGGCGCAAAAATTGGCTCAAGTTCAGAAGTGTGGCATTCGGATGTGATTTTTAAAGTGAATCCACCAACGGATGCAGAAATTGATCAAATGAAGGAAGGTGCAACACTTGTGAGCTTCATTTGGCGCGCACAAAATCCGGATTTAATGAAAAAACTCACGTCGAAAAAAATTAATGTATTAGCGATGGATTCTGTGCCACGTATTTCCCGTGCGCAAGCGCTTGATGCATTAAGCTCTATGGCGAATATTTCTGGTTATCGTGCGGTGATTGAAGCAGCTCATGAATTTGGTAGTTTCTTCACTGGACAAATTACTGCAGCAGGTAAAGTACCCCCGGCAAAAGTGTTAGTCATTGGTGCGGGTGTTGCAGGTCTAGCGGCGATTGGTGCTGCGAATAGCCTTGGTGCGATTGTACGTGCTTTTGACTCTCGTCCTGAAGTAAAAGAACAAGTACAAAGTATGGGCGCGTCTTTCTTAGAAATTGATTTCAAAGAAGAAGGCGGTAGTGGCGATGGTTACGCGAAAGTGATGTCAGAAGAATTTAACCGTCGTGCGATGGAGCTTTATGCGGAACAAGCGAAAGAAGTGGATATCATTATTACCACTGCAGCAATTCCAGGTAAACCAGCCCCTCGCTTAATCACAAAAGAAATGGTTGATTCCATGAAACCAGGTTCTGTGGTGGTGGATCTAGCGGCTGCAACAGGCGGTAACTGTGCTTACACTGAAGCAGGAAAAGTCGTCACCACTGAAAACCAAGTGAAAATCATTGGTTATACCGATTTCCCAAGTCGTTTACCAACACAATCTTCCCAACTTTACGGTACAAACTTAGTTAATTTATTAAAACTACTTTGTAAAGAAAAAGACGGCAAGATCAATATCGATTTTGAAGATGTGGTATTACGCGGTGTGACTGTGGTACGTGATGGGGAAGAAATTCCACCAGCACAAATCCAAGTGTCAGCACAACCAAAACAAGAAGCGAAAGCGGCACAAAGTGCGGTTAAAAAAGAGGAAGAAAAACCGGCGGATCCTCGCATCAAATATGGTGTGATGGCGGGTGTAGGTGTGTTATTCCTCTGGCTTGCATCTGTGGCGCCAGCGGCATTTCTTTCTCACTTCACCGTATTCGTATTGGCTTGTGTAGTCGGTTACTACGTGGTTTGGAACGTCAGCCACGCTTTACACACCCCACTTA
The DNA here is from genome assembly GCF_054332375.1 of Haemophilus sp. SZY H53. Taxonomy (NCBI): domain Bacteria; kingdom Pseudomonadati; phylum Pseudomonadota; class Gammaproteobacteria; order Pasteurellales; family Pasteurellaceae; genus Haemophilus; species Haemophilus sp. SZY H53. The sequence goes on along the minus strand of NZ_JBTGNV010000007.1, from coordinate 80,138 downwards.
TGGCGGTAACCAATGCGATTTCAGGTATCATCATTGTGGGTGCATTACTGCAAATTAGACAACCAACAGGCAACTTCTTTATTGATGCATTAGCCTTTGTGGCAATCTTGGTGGCAAGCATCAACATCTTTGGTGGTTTCCGTGTAACCCAACGTATGTTGGCGATGTTTAGAAAAGGTTAAGGAGAAGACGATGTCTGAAGGTTTAGTACAAGCAGCCTATATTATCGCTGCATTACTTTTCATTATGAGCTTAGCCGGTCTTTCTAAACATGAAACGGCAAAAGCTGGTTGTTGGTATGGTATTGTCGGTATGACAATTGCCCTTATTGCAACCATTTTCGGCCCGCAATCTGAAGGTACATTATGGATCATTATTGCGATGATCATCGGTGGCGTGATTGGTGTTCAACGTGCATTAAAAGTTGAAATGACTGAAATGCCTGAACTCGTTGCGATCCTTCACAGTTTTGTAGGTTTAGCAGCCGTGCTTGTAGGCTTTAACAGTTACGGCTTAACACACGAAACCGATCCTGTGTTAATGAATATCCATAACGTTGAAGTATTCTTAGGGATCTTTATCGGTGCGGTAACATTCACGGGTTCTATCGTAGCATTCGGTAAATTAAGCGGCAAAATCAATTCAAAAGCATTAATGTTGCCACATCGCCATAAATTAAATTTAGCGGCGTTAGTAGTTTCTGCTTTATTGATGGTCGCTTTCTTAAACAACCCAGATAATATCTTCCCAGTGTTACTCATGACCGCGATTGCACTTGCATTCGGCTGGCACTTAGTGGCATCTATCGGTGGTGCGGATATGCCGGTTGTGGTTTCAATGCTTAACTCATACTCTGGTTGGGCAGCGGCTGCAGCAGGTTTCATGCTAAGCAATGACTTGCTTATCGTCACCGGTGCATTAGTGGGTTCTTCTGGTGCGATTCTTTCTTACATTATGTGTAAAGCGATGAACCGCTCATTTATCAGCGTTATCGCTGGTGGTTTTGGTAATGATGTTCAAGTATCTTCTGATGAAGAACAAGGCGAATACCGTGAAACAACCGCAGAAGAAGTGGCTGAATTACTCAAAAATGCAAGCTCTGTGATCATCACGCCAGGATATGGTATGGCGGTAGCACAAGCGCAATATCCAGTGGCTGAACTTACGGCGAAATTGCGTGAGCGTGGTATTAACGTGCGTTTTGGTATTCACCCTGTTGCAGGTCGTTTACCGGGTCATATGAACGTACTTTTAGCCGAAGCGAAAGTGCCTTATGACATCGTGCTTGAAATGGATGAAATCAATGATGATTTCGCGGATACTGATGTGGTATTAGTTATCGGTGCAAACGACACCGTAAACCCAGCAGCGATGGAAGATCCAAACAGCCCAATCGCAGGTATGCCAGTGTTAGAAGTATGGAAAGCACAAAACGTTATCGTATTCAAACGCTCTATGGCGGTGGGATACGCGGGCGTTCAAAACCCATTATTCTTCAAAGAAAACACTCAAATGCTCTTTGGTGATGCAAAAGAACGTGTTGATGACATTCTTACAGCATTAAACAAATAAGAAAAAAACTGAAGTAAAACAGGCCGCACTTTGAGAGATTAAAGTGCGGTTTTTTTACATTAACGTTGAATCAAATAGCGTAATTTGGTGCCATCTTGTTCTACTCTTAATAGAGTGTAGCCGTGGTTTTTAGTATCAACAGGAATGTTGTTGATAGATTGAGCACAGTCGCTTAATAGTTCTAAGATTTCGCCTTTTTGTAATTGAGGCATGGTTTCGAGCATCACGATTGCTGGATACGGGCAAGGTTCACCTAGCGTATCTAACGTGTAATCTGGGGTGATGTCTTTCGGATCTTTATCTAATTTTTGAACAACGATAAATGCCATAATAATGTCCTCTTTTTTTGAAGGAATTCGTTAATATTTAATTAGCAACCACAAGCTTGTGGATTTGCTGCCGCAATTTTTGCTTTAGCCTTTTTCAAGAAGTGATGTTCCCACCAAATGACAGCGATTAAGCAAAGAATAAGCAAGCCATAATTCACTAATAAACCGCCAACAGGGCCAAAGGATTTCAATAAGTTAAGTTTTTCGTAATCTAATGCGAGCACTGGTGCAAGATCGTCCCATGCATAGGCTAAATAAGTTGAACCGATAACATTACCCACGCCCACCCACATAAAGTGAACTTGACCTTCCATTGAGCGATACATCCAACCGGTTTCACATCCGCCCGCTAACACAATACCGAAACCGAATAATAAACCACCGATAATGGCATTTGGGCCTGCCCACATGATTTTGGCTGGTACGCCTAATTGAATATAGCTGAATACGCCAAGTGTACCTACGATAATACCGAAGATAATCGCTTTTGCCATATAAGCACGGCCTGTTACCCATAAATCACGGAAGGCAGAAGTAAAGCAAATTTGAGCACGTTCGATTAACAAGCCGAAAGCTAAACCACAAAGCATTGCAAAGCCCAGTTTGACTGAGTTTGTCATCACATAAAGGGAAGCGATAAGATAGGCAAAAAAGATGACCATACCAATCCAGAAACGACGATTAGCTTGTTTCGGGTCAGTTTCTTGTAATTTTGCAGCGCCTTTTTTCAATTCTAATTTCACGCGAAATATCGGAAGTAAGGTGACTTTTACCCCCGCGTAAGTGCCTATGGCTGTCGCAATAGTGAAGAACCAAGCGTGGACAGAAAATTGTGGAATACCGGTGAAGAGAGAGGCAAGGTTACAACCCATCGCTAAACGAGCACCAAACCCCGCTAATGCACCACCAATGAGGGCTTGGACAATACGACGTTTGTGTGGTTGATTACGCCATTTTACGTTGTTTGCCCAAAGTGCAGCAGAAATACACCCCGCAAACATACCTAAAATCATCACACCATCAATACGGGTGAAGATCGTGCCTTGCATGCCGATAATTTTATAATAGCTCCAGTCGGACACATCCACGCCTAGCGCTTGCAAAGCATGACCGCCCCAACGGGTAAATTCTCCTGTAACCGCCCAATAAGTGCCGGTTACCCCAAAGTAATAAGCTGAAATGAGCCCCGCAGCAATGACTGCCGCGACAGGATTCCAGTATTTGATCAGATAATTTTGTTTGAATTGCTGCAAAATCTCTTTCATGAGTGAGTAAATCCTTAAAATGAAATGATGATTTGCAAGTGCGGTATAAAATGAAGAGATTTTTGAAGTGTCTGCCATTTTCCTATACACAAAACTTGCGATATAAGACAAATGAATTGTCGAGCAAGATAATAGCATTTGTTTTTTGTTAATGCACGAGGGGAGGGATAATTATTTGTGGGTAATTTAGGATTTAGACAGACTTACTGTCTGTCTAAATGTTAAGAGAAAACTTAAACGGGCAATTTCATTTCTCGTACACGCATGGTTAATCCATCGATTAACAATAAGCGTCCACATAAATTTGAACCGATTTTTAACCGCACTTTGATGGCTTCTAAGGCTTGAATAGAGCCCACAATCCCCACGATTGGCGCCAGTACGCCAGCTTCTACACAGCTTAAAACATTTTGTCCAAAGAGTTGGCTAAGTTGGCGATAGGTTGGGGTATTGGGTTCATAAGTAAAGACGGAAATCTGTCCTTCTAAACGGATTGCAGCACCAGAAACAAGCGGGGTCTTCGCTTGTTCGCACCCACGATCGAGCGCATTACGAATATCCACGTTATCGGTACAATCTAATATCACATCAAAGTGCGGTATGATTTCCGCGAATTTTTCTTCGGAAAGTTGTGCATTGATGGTTTCAATTTCGACATGAGGATTAATCTGCTGCAAGGCGATTTTTGCCGATTCCACTTTAGGCATATTCAATCGGCTATCCGTATGCAACACCTGACGTTGCAAATTAGAAAGCGATACGGTGTCAAAATCCAATAAGGTTAAATGACCCACGCCAGCGGCGGCAAGATATTGACTTGCCGCACAGCCTAAACCGCCTAGACCGACAATTAACATTCGGCTGTCTTTCAGCTTTTCTTGTCCGTCAAAATCAACCGCTTTTAAGATGATTTGGCGGTTATAACGCAGTTCTTCTTCGTAGCTTAATTCAGCCATTATTGCCCCAATAGGTGATTAAACGGTTCAATGGTGACGATTTCGCCCGCAGACACATTACCACGATCTTTTTCTAAACGAATAAAACAGTTACTTTTCACAAAGGAACTGAATAAATGCGAGCCTTGGAAACCCACCGGTTGCACTTCAAGTTGACCATTTTCATTGATTTGATAGAAACCACGTTGGAAATCTAAACGTCCTGGCGCTTTTTTCAAATTGGTTTGGGCAATCGCTTGAAAGTGCGGTTGTTTTTTCGGGTGTTTTTTACCGCTTAATTTGGCGATAGCAGGTTGAACCAATTGATAGAATGTCACTAATGCAGAAACGGGATTGCCGGGTAAACCGCAGAACCAAGCATTTTCTAATTTACCGAAAGCAAATGGCTTGCCGGGTTTCATTGCAATTTTCCAGAAATTCACTTGACCCACTTTTTCTAATACGGTTTTCGTGAAGTCAGCTTCACCCACCGAAACGCCACCGCTTGTGATCATAAGATCGGCCTGAGCTTGTGCTTTCACAAAGGCCGCTTCAAATTCTGCTTGGTTATCCGGCAGAATACCAAAATCGAGCACATTGCAATTTAACTTTTCGAGCATTAATTTGACGGTGAAACGGTTGGTATCGTAGATTTGTCCCGCTTGTAATGGTTGGCCGACAGGCACTAATTCATCACCCGTTGAAAGCACGGCCACTTTTAAGCGAGGGTAAGCTTTCACTTCAGCGATGCCTAATGACGCGAGTAAAGGTAAAGAAACGGCATTTAACTCATCCCCTTGATGTAATACCACATCACCTTTTTTCACATCTTCACCAATACGGCGAATATTCTGATTCGCTTTAGGTAATGCTGCAAAGGTAACAGAACCATCTTCATTGACGGTGACCTCTTCTTGCATCACCACCGCATCAGCACCTTCGGGAATCATCGCACCCGTCATAATTCTGACCGCACTTTGTGCTACCCATTCCCCTTGAAATGGATTACCAGCAAAGGATTTTCCTGCGACAGAAAGCGTCATGGATTGCTGTAAATCGACTAAACGAACCGCATAGCCATCCATCGCGGAGTTATCAAAAGAAGGCACATTAATCGGAGAAATCACATCTTCCGCACAGATACGATCTGCAGCTTCAGTTAAAGCCAGTGTTTCAGTTTTTGTTGGGAAGGGAAGTTGGTTGAGCATTTGCGCCAAGGCATCTTCAAGTGGCAACATAATCAATCCTTTGGGTTGAGCAAAATAAACGTGGATATATTGTAGCCCGAAATACAATATGAAGGAAATTAATAAATTAGGGTGATTTTTCGCATTTTACGAATAATTCATCTTTTGTTAAAATAACACAATATTTTTTATAAATGGAAAGTAAATGAACGCGATTTCACCTGATGCGGAAAGTGTCCGCCGAGCCTTGGTAGCCAAAGGCATCGAAACACCAATGATTGATCCGACTCAATGTAAAGATGAGCGCCGTGCGGCGATTGCTTCGCATATGCGTGAAGTGATGGAATTGATTGGATTAGATCTGCATGATGATAGTTTAGAAGAAACGCCAAATCGCTTAGCCAAAATGTTTATTGATGAAATTTTCAGTGGAATGGATTATGCCAATTTCCCGAAAATGACGAAAATCAAAAACCAAATGAAAGTGAGCGAAATGGTGCAAGTGAATGACATCACCTTGACCAGTACTTGCGAGCATCATTTTGTGACAATTGATGGCAATGTTGCTGTCGCATATTATCCAAAAGATTGGGTGATTGGCTTGTCTAAAATCAATCGCATTGTGGCGTTTTTTGCGCAACGCCCACAAGTACAAGAGCGTTTAACTGAACAGCTTTTAACGGCATTTCAAACCATTTTAGAAACTGATGATGTGGCCGTTTATGTGAAAGCAACACATTTCTGTGTGAAAGCTCGCGGAGTAAAAGATACCCACAGTTATACCGTGACATCAGCCTATGGCGGGGTCTTTTTAGAAGATCGCGAAACTCGAAAAGAATTTTTATCTTCTATTTAGAAATAACGAAAAAAGCACCGAGCATTCGGTGCTTTTTTATGTTTTTAGCTTCGAACACTTAATTTCTCAAATTCATCGAAGAATGTTGGGAAGGTTTTAGCCGTACATTTTGGATCTAAAATCGTGACGGGGGTATCCGATAAAGCAATCAACGCAAAGCACATTGCCATACGGTGATCGTTATAAGTCTCAATTTCGGCATGTTTAAATTGAGAAAGGGGAAGCGGTTGAATTCGAATAAAATCTTCACCTTCTTCAACCTCTGCACCGACTTTTCGTAACTCGGCAGCCATAGCTGAAAGGCGATCGGTCTCTTTCACACGCCAGTTATAAATGTTGCGAATAACGGTTTCACCCTTGGCAAATAAAGCGGTTGTGGCAATCGTCATAGCCGCATCAGGAATGTGGTTCATATCCATATCAATGCCGTGGAGTTCAGCTTGTTCTGCTTGAATAAAATCTTCACCCCAAGTGATTTTAGCGCCCATTTTTTCTAGCACGTCAGCAAATAGGCGGTCGCCTTGAATGGAATGTTTGCCAATTCCCGTCACTTTTACGTTGCCTTTAATCGCGGCAGCGGCAAAGAAATAAGAGGCAGATGAGGCATCACCTTCGACCATGTATTTGCCAGGTGAAACATAGGATTGGTTACCTTTCACCTTAAACACTTGATAATGTTGATTTTCAACCGAAACACCAAAATCTTTCATCATCGCGAGGGTAATATCAATATAAGGTTTTGAAACTAAATCACCCACAATATGGATATCTAAATCGCCTTCAGCAAGAGGCGCAGTCATTAAAAGTGCGGTCAAAAATTGAGAAGAAATTGAACCGTCAATTTTAATCATGCCACCTTTAATCCCTTGATTACGAATTGCAACTGGTGGGTAACCGTCATTTTCTAAATAACGAACATTGGCGCCTGCTTGAAGAAGTGCATCAACCAAATGTTTGATTGGACGCTCTTTCATACGGGGCTCACCAGTCAAAATAACTTCGCCTTCTGTATCGCCTTTTAAACAAAGCGCAGCGGTTAAAGGTCGCATAGCGGTGCCAGCATTGCCTAGAAACAGCGACAAGCCATTTTCAACCTGAAATGCGCCACCTAAGCCTTCAACTTCACAGCAAGTTTTGTCTTCGGATAGTTGGTAATTCACCCCTAAAGATTTAAGGGCATTTAACATATGACGAATGTCATCACTGTCTAACAAGTTAGTGACCGTTGTGGTGCCTTTAGCTAATGCTGCTAATAATAATGCACGGTTTGATAAACTTTTCGAGCCAGGTAAGTTGATCTCACCTTCAATGCGAGAAATTGGCTCTAAAGTGATTGCTTTCATTACAAGACCACCGTTTTATTTTTATACACAAAAATACGATCATGTAAGGCAAGATCAAGCGCACGGCTTAATACGGTTTTTTCCACATCACGGCCTGCACGCATCATGGCATCGGCAGAGTAAGTGTGATCCACATTTATTACATTTTGCATAATGATCGGACCTTGATCTAATTCATTATTAATAAAGTGAGCCGTTGCACCAATAATTTTTACGCCACGTTCATAGGCTTGTTGATAGGGTTTTGCTCCAATAAATGCGGGTAAGAATGAATGGTGAATATTGATGACGCGATTGGGATAACGCGCCACGAATTCTGGATTTAATACACGCATATATTTAGCTAACACAATATAATCAGGTGCATATTCATCAATTTTTTCAGCGAGTAATTTATCGTGTTCCACACGAGTGAGCCCTTCATGACTGACACAATGGAATGGAATATCAAAGCGTTCAACTAATTCGCGTAAATTATCGTGATTTCCAATTACTGCCGCAATTTCTACATCTAATGCACCGTAGTAATTTTTCATTAAAATATCACCTAAACAGTGCGCTTCTTTAGTCACTAAAATTACGATACGTTTACGTTTTGCACTGATTAGCCGACAGTTTGTCCCTTTCGGCAAACTATAATCTAAATCAGCTAGCAAGGTGTCTTCATTAAAAATCCCTTCTAACTCTGTACGCATAAAGAAATGCTTCGTTTCAAAATCAACGAACTCATTATTATGAAGGATATTTAATTGATGTTTGTAACAAATATTGGTGATTTTGGCGATTAAGCCTTTATCATCAGGACAGTCCGTCAGTAATATTTTCTTTTCTAACATAATGAATATTTTGCAAGGTAAATAAAAAAAGAGAACCCATAAAAATGGGTTCTATATAGTTGATAATGAAATTAGATTTCGAAAGAAGCTAAAGAAGCACCTTTATCTAAGGCCTTTTGAATCACTCGAGGTGTACGGCCTTGGCCCGTCCATGTTCTTTCTTGACCTGTTTCATCAGTATATTTGTATTTTGCTGGACGAGGTTCACGTTTTTTACGAATTGAAGCTGGGGCAATACCAATAATTGCCGTTAATTCTTCTGCCGTGATACCTTCTTGTTTAATTAACTCTTTATATTTGGCAATACGAGCACGACGTTCTTGTTCAGCTTGTTTAATTTCAGCGGCTTGAGCGCGTTTTTCTTCAACAGCAGCTTGTAATTTTAAAAGTGAATTTTCAGCTTGCTCTAATGTTAAATCGCGTATAGCTGCGCGCAAGCTACGAAGATTAGTTAAACCTTTTGTTAATTCGTTCATTACGACCTCTTTTTACGTGTGTGAATGCTTAATTGTTTTCAAAACATATGATAGCGAAAATAATATATTTGGTAAATATGAATTAACAAAAATAAAATAATTAATTAGTCGAATGTCATTATATTTATATTATCAATTGAATTATTCTTATATTGTTTTCCTCATATAGAGGTTAAATTTCTTAACAAACACGCAACAATCTTATAAGTAATGGTAAATCAAACAATCGATCTAGGAAAAAACATAAGATTTTATTGGTAATATTATTCGTTTTAATGTAATCTTTCTCCATCCTATACAACAGTAGAGGTGCGATTACTATAAGTATTTTCTTAGAGTGGATAACGTTGAAGAGAAAGGAAAGGAGTGATTGCCGAAATCGAATAAAAGTCATTTTATTCGGTTGGTTGCGTGTTCGAAAGGAACGTGACTGTCATAGTTTTATGTATTAACTATGGAGCGCTACGGTTCGGTCTGGTTATACTTGGTTGTATCTTTTCTTGCCGTTGTCTCCATTAATTTATAGGTATAACTTAATGGAACTAATTGATTATTCTTCATCTATTTATTCAATTATACCCGCATTACTTGCGATTATTTTAGCGATTGCAACACGTCGGGTTTTGGTGTCTCTGAGTGCAGGGATTGTTGTCGGTGCATTAATGTTGGTTAATTTCAACCCATTGAATGCATTCATTTATTTAAAAGATAATGTTATTGCATTAGTTTATAGTAGCGAAGAAGGCATGAATTCAAATATGAATATCGTGTTTTTCTTAGTTTTGCTTGGCGTATTGACCGCACTTTTAACCGTGTCAGGCAGCAACCGTGCGTTTGCTGAATGGGCACAGAATAAAATTAAAGGTCGTCGTGGTGCGAAATTATTAGCGGCATCTTTAGTGTTTGTGACATTTATCGATGATTACTTCCATAGTCTTGCTGTCGGTGCTATTGCTCGTCCAGTCACTGATCGTTTTAACGTTTCTCGTGCAAAATTGGCGTACATTCTTGATTCTACTGCTGCACCAATGTGTGTCATGATGCCAGTATCAAGCTGGGGAGCATATATTATTACTCTCGTAGCAGGTTTATTGGCGACTTACTCTATTACATCTTATACGCCTATGGGCGCATTCGTTGCGATGAGCTCAATGAACTACTATGCGATCTTCTCATTATTAATGGTGTTCTTTGTTGCTTATTTCTCATTTGATATTGCATCAATGGCTCGTCATGAAAAATTAGCTATGGAACGTGATTATAAAGAAGAAGTCATTGAAGGTGTAAAAGGTAAAGTTCGTAATTTAATTTTACCGATTGTGGTTTTAATTGTGGTGACTGTATTTATGATGATCCACACGGGGAGTGAAGCTTTAACTGCTGATGGAAAACCATTTAGTATCTTAGGTGCCTTTGAGAATACAACGGTGGGAATATCACTGGTTGTAGGTGGTTCAAGTGCGGTTGCAATGTCAACATTATTGATTATCCTTGAGCGTCAAGTTTCTTTACAAGAATATGGAAAAGCCTGGATTGTTGGTATTAAATCGATGTTAGGGGCAATTGCCATTTTATTCTTTGCTTGGACAATTAATAAAGTAGTAGGTGATGCACAAACAGGTAAATACTTATCTTCTTTAGTGAGTGGTAGCATTCCTGTTCAATTTTTACCTGTTCTTTTATTTGTACTTGGTGCGGCAATGGCGTTCTCAACAGGGACAAGTTGGGGAACATTCGGGATTATGTTGCCAATCGCAGCAGCAATGGCGACCAATTCAGCACCAGAGTTATTACTCCCTTGTCTTTCAGCCGTAATGGCTGGTGCAGTATGTGGGGACCATTGTTCACCGGTTTCTGATACGACGATTTTGTCATCAACTGGGGCGAAATGTAACCATATGGATCACGTCACCACACAATTACCGTATGCGGCAACAGTAGCAACAGCAAGTGCTGTCGGTTACATTGTAGTTGGTTTTACAAAATCAGGTTTAGCGGGATTTGTAGCAACTGCAGCAGTATTAGTTGCTTTAGTGTTTATCGTGAAAAAACGTTAATCAATAAGTAAAAGAAGAAAGGGGCGTACTATGCAGTACGCCCTTTTTGCATTCATTATCAAAATTATAATAATGGACTAAACAAGAAAAACAATCGTTCGATAATTCGATGATAGAGAGGGCGATTAAGCCATTCTTGCATATCGAGTTTAGATGAATTCGCTAAGTAATTTTCGTGGAGTGTTGCGACTTCATTCGCAAAATTACGATCTTCGACGACAATGGTGATTTCAAAATTAAGTAAAAAACTACGCAAATCCATATTTACTGTACCAACAAGTGCAAGTTTATTATCAATCAGTATACTTTTTGTATGCAGAAGCCCCGCCTCAAAATGATAAATTTTTACTCCCGCTTCTAGCAAATCATCAAAGAAGGTACGGCTTGCCCAGCGAACCATTAGGGAATCATTTTGTTTCGGTAAAATAAGCGTGATATCAACGCCACGGAATGCGGCAATACGTAATGCTTCAGCGATATTGTGACTTGGTACAAAGTAAGGCGAGGTGATAACAATACTTTCCCTTGCTGCATAAATGGCGGTAGCAAGAGATTGAGCGATTAGATCATCAGGAAAAGCGGGTCCACTCGCAATGACTTGCACTGAATGCGTGTCGTTATCGTCAATTTCCATAATCGGGCAGTTTGGTAATAAAAGCGGTAATTCTTCCGTCGTTTCAATTTCCCAATCCCAAGCGTGTAGGCTGTTTAAAATCGGCGAAACAGGACCATTAATTCGCACCATTATATCTACCCAATTGCCCACATTACTTTCTTGTTTGAAGAAATTAGGGTCCACCATATTCATACTACCTGTATAGGCAATTTGATTATCAATGACGATAATTTTACGGTGTTGGCGTAAATCAATTCGGTTGAAGAACATACGGAATAAGTTTACGTGTAGCGCTTCTGTAATCTCAATGCCTTTCGCTCGCATTTCTTTACAAATAACACTTTTAAGAAAGGCTCTACTACCAACGGAATCCAGTAAAAGACAAACTTTTACGCCACGTTGCACAGCTTCTTCTAACGCTTGTTTAACCTCATTAATTAACCCATCATTACTCCAAATATAAAAGACCATATTAATGGAATGGCGAGCTTGTTGAATATCACCGATGATACTTCGAATAATGGTTTCCGGGGTATCGAGAATATGTAATTCATTTCCTCGAATATTCGGAATGCCTAAGCGTTGGTGGACTAATTTAAATAAAGCACGATAACGTGGGTCTTTAGAGTGAGTGACCACATCTTTTTGCTCTGAAAGCAGATTAAGCCATTTGATGTATTTAGGTTTTAACAACTGAAATGCTTTGGCACGGCGAGCACCGAGTTTCACTTCACCAAAAATTAAATAGGCAATGACACCAATCAGCGGCACGAGGTAAATAATCATCAGCCATGACAACGTAGCGGAAACCGCTTGTTTTTTGACGAGCAACCGCAAGGTGACAGAAATAACCGCCACCCAAATTAACACGGGAATAATATAAACCAGTATAATATGTTCAACATTCATCAATTTTTAACCGCACTTATGAAATTAGACATTATTTATCAGACCGATGATTTTATCATTATTTACAAGCCTTGTGGACTGAGCGTGCATAAAGATCAAAGCGAAATTGGTTTAACCACTTTGCTTGCTGAGCAGCTTGGCGTGTCACAGATTTGGCTTGTACATCGGTTAGATAAAGTGACATCAGGTTTACTCATTTTGGCATTGAACGCCGAAAGTGCGGCTGAATTTTTCCGACTTTTTGCTGAACACCATATTCAAAAAACTTATCTCGCCCTTAGTAATCAAAAACCCAAAAAGAAACAAGGATTGATTGTAGGGGATATGCAAAAAGCCAGGAACGGAGCCTGGAAACTCTGCCAATCGAAAGAAAATCCTGCTATTACTCGTTTTGAAAGTGTAAGTTGTGAGCCTAATTTACGATTATTTATTTTAAAGCCACAAACAGGCAAAATTCATCAATTACGTGTTGCGATGAAAAGCTTAGCTAGTCCCATTTTAGGCGATGCGCTTTATGGCAAAAAGACGGAAAAAATTGACCGCACTTATTTACATGCTGCAAGATTGCAATTTGAATTTAAAGGTAAAGCATTTGATGTGTTTACCCCTCCGAAAGAAGGAGAGTTGTGGCATCGTGAGAGCGTCCAATCTCAGATTCAAAAATTTGGCTCAGAGCATGCTGAGTCAACTGAACAGGAAAAGTGCGGTTAAGATTTCAATTATTTTGTATAATAGCCACAATTTTTCACATTAGGAACAAAAATGAAATTTATCTCTTTTAATATTAATGGTTTACGTGCCCGCCCTCATCAGCTTGAAGCAATTATTGAAAAATACCAACCGGATGTGATTGGTTTACAAGAAATTAAAGTCGCGGATGAAGATTTTCCGTATGCAATTACCGAAAATCTGGGGTATCACGTTTTTCACCATGGACAAAAAGGGCATTACGGTGTCGCCCTGTTAACTAAACAAGAACCAAAAGCGGTGCGTCGTGGTTTTCCAACGGATAATGAAGATGCGCAAAAACGCATTATTATGGCGGATTTAGAAACACCATTTGGTTTGTTAACGGTAATCAATGGCTATTTCCCACAAGGCGAAAGTCGTGCACATGAAACCAAGTTTCCGGCAAAAGAAAAATTTTATGCGGATCTTCAACGCTATTTAGAACAAGATCACGATAAAGCCAATCCAGTGTTAATTATGGGAGATATGAATATTAGCCCAAGCGATTTAGATATTGGCATTGGCGATGAAAACCGCAAACGTTGGTTGCGTACTGGAAAATGTTCATTCTTGCCCGAAGAGCGAGAATGGTATCAACGCTTATACGATTATGGATTGGAAGACACGTTCCGCAAATTAAATCCAACGGTCAATGACAAGTTCTCGTGGTTTGATTATCGCTCAAAAGGTTTTGATGATAATCGTGGATTACGTATCGATCATATTTTAGTGAACCGTCAATTAGCAGAGCGTTGTGTTGATGTTGGCATTGCATTGGATATTCGTGCGATGGAAAAACCGTCAGATCACGCACCAATTTGGGCTGAATTTAAATAGGAAAGCAACATGGATATGGCAAATTGGCAGAATTATCGTTCACAAGTGAATGGTATGCCTGCCGTATTTAGTGCAAATATTGAAAATTTAGATGTTTACCATGGTAAACATCTTAGTAAGGTTGTGCAATTTACCGTGCCTTATCAAGGTGATGAGGACGGTTTGCCGAATGAAGACGAATATGAAAAATTGATTAATCGCCTTTTTAAAATCCTTGCACAATTGACCGCGCTTCCAAATGTATTCTTTGCCGGGCATTTTATTTGCAACCATCAGGCAAAAATGCATTTTTATTGTGAACATGATAGTTTGCTTAAAGAAACCCTTCAACAGCTTGATTTTGTTTCAGAAATCAATGTACAGAATGATCCTAATTGGGATACCTATTTTGATTTCTTATTGGCTTCACCATTAGAAATGAAATTAAATGCGACAGAAGAAATTTTGAGCATGCTGAATAGCAAAGGGCGTAATTTAAGCGACATTTATTTGATCGAACATACTTTCCATTTTGATGACGAAGAGAAAATGTTTCCTTTTATGGATGAATTGACGCTCGGACAAGTGTCTTTTAACACGCTGAAATATTCTAGCCAAGCGATTCAAACAGAAGAAGATGAAGAACCTTACTTTATGGTGAAATTGGAGCAAGAACTTTCATTAGACAGTAATGAGATCTTCCAGTGGGTAGAGCGCTTTGAAAAGCTAGCCGTAGAATTTTCAGGCGATTATATTGGTTGGGAGTGCGATAATTTAATCGACGACCATTCAGTGCTAAATTAGTGCGATAATTCGTCAAGCAGTATAGTTTAGATAAAAATAAAGCCCATCAATACGATGGGCTTAAATTCTTTTGGCTACTAATTTAGAATTTGTAAAAGGAGACAAACGAAAGCTAAACCAAAAGAGAAATTTGGCTCCTCCTGCGGGACTCGAACCTGCGACATATGGATTAACAGTCCACCGTTCTACCGACTGAACTAAGGAGGAATAAATTTAGTATCACAAAGAATAGGCGCGCATTTTAATGAGCGGTCCATTCCTTGTCAAGGCCAAAAATGAAAAAAAGTATAAAATTTTTTGCACTTTTTTCTATCCACAAAGCCTGTGGATAACTTTGTGGATTGTTTTTGTTTAAAATGGTCAACCACTGGTGCAGACTGGCTTTTCCTTAAATTGTTCATCTATTAGCCATAAGTGGATATTCTTTTAAATATCAATACGTTGCATAAAGTCCAGCAAAAAAAATAAAATATTTTTCAATTTTGAAGTGTTTCAGACTTGACACGCCTAAGTATGTGTAAAACTTGGATTTTTATCGCTCAATTTGGAGTAATAAATGTGCTAAAATAGTCACACTTCTAAAACAGTTAAAAAATTGACCGCACTTATGGCAGAGAAAATTAATACTAAGCCTTTTATCCTTCATTCTGATTTTAAACCTTCCGGTGATCAACCCCAAGCAATCGAAAAATTAGTTGAAAATTTAGAGGATGGTTTGGCCCATCAAACCCTTCTAGGGGTAACGGGGTCAGGCAAAACATTTACCATTGCAAATGTCATAGCGACATTAAATCGTCCAGCGATGTTACTTGTCCCAAATAAAACCCTCGCTGCTCAGCTTTATGCAGAAATGAAAGCATTCTTTCCTGAAAACGCAGTGGAATATTTCGTCTCATACTATGATTATTATCAGCCGGAAGCTTATGTACCGAGTAGTGATACCTTTATTGAGAAAGATGCTTCCATTAATGATCAAATTGAACAGATGCGTCTTTCTGCTACCAAGTCGTTCTTAGAGCGTCGAGATACTATCGTAGTGGCGTCCGTATCAGCGATTTATGGTTTGGGCGATCCAGATAGCTATTTGAAGATGATGTTGCATTTACAGCAAGGGGCCATTATCGATCAACGTCAGATTTTAGCGAAGTTAGCGGAATTACAATATACAAGAAACGATCAGGCTTTTCAGCGTGGTACATTCCGTGTTCGCGGCGAAGTGATTGATATTTTCCCTGCGGAATCTGACGATCGAGCGGTACGAATTGAATTATTTGATGATGAAATTGAACGTTTAAGTTTATTTGATCCTTTAACTGGCACAAGTTTTGGCGCAGTTCCGCGTTTTACGGTGTATCCAAAAACTCACTATGTCACACCAAGAGAACGTATTTTAGATGCGATTGAAAAAATCAAAGCGGAGCTTGTGCAACGCCGTGAATATTTCATCAAAGAACATAAATTACTAGAAGAGCAGCGTATAACCCAACGTACGCAATTTGACATTGAGATGATGAATGAGCTCGGCTATTGCTCAGGCATCGAAAACTATTCACGCTATCTTTCAGGCAGAAATGAAGGCGAACCGCCTCCGACATTATTTGATTATATGCCGTCTGATGCGATTTTGATTATTGATGAATCACACGTGACAGTGCCGCAAATTGGCGGGATGTATCGCGGAGACCGTTCTCGTAAAGAAACTTTGGTGGAATATGGTTTTCGTTTGCCTTCAGCATTGGATAATCGTCCATTACGCTTTGAAGAGTTTGAACGTTTAGCGCCGCAGACGATTTACGTTTCCGCAACACCAGGTCCTTATGAGTTAGAAAAATCGGGCAGTGAAATAGTCGATCAGGTGGTACGTCCAACGGGCTTGCTCGATCCACAAATTGAAATTCGTCCAGTATCCATTCAAGTAGATGATTTGCTGTCTGAAGCGCGTCAAAGAGCGGATAAAAATGAGCGTGTTTTAGTCACCACGCTGACGAAGAAAATGGCGGAAGATTTAACGGATTACTTAGACGAACACGGCATTCGTGTACGTTATCTGCATTCAGATATTGATACTGTTGAGCGTGTAGAGATTATTCGTGATTTACGTTTAGGCGAGTTTGATGTGTTAGTCGGTATCAACTTATTACGTGAGGGTTTAGATATTCCAGAAGTTTCTCTTGTCGCCATTTTAGATGCCGATAAAGAAGGTTTCTTGCGTTCTGAGCGTTCCTTAATTCAAACCATCGGTCGTGCCGCTCGAAACTTGAATGGTAAAGCGATTTTGTATGCTGATAGCATTACTAAATCTATGGAAAAAGCCATTACCGAAACGAATCGCCGTCGTGAAAAACAAATGAAATACAATGAAGAGCATGGTATTGTTCCACAGGCATTGAATAAGAAAGTCGGCGAGTTGTTAGATATTGGTCAAGGTGCAAATCAAAAAGCGAAATCGAAACAGCGTGGAAAAACGGCAGCTGAACCGACCGCACTTTACAATGCACCTAAATCCGCCAAAGAATTCCAACAACAAATTAAGAAATTGGAACAACAAATGTATAAATTTGCTCAAGATCTCGAATTTGAAAAAGCCGCAGCAGTACGCGATCAACTTCATCAATTGAGAGAGCAGTTTATGATATCGGAATAAAGGAAAAGAGCGATCAAATTGACCGCTCTTTTTTATTTTATTGTACTAATAAGTAGAAGTTGTTTTTGCCACGTAAGATATTGAGTGCAACAGCTGATGGTTTTTCATCTAATGCTTTGCGTAAGTCTTGCGTGCTTTCAATTGGCTGACGGTTGATGCCGATGATGATATCGCCCGATTTTAAACCGCGTTGTGCTGCCATTGAATTTGGCTGTACTTTGCTAATTTCCACACCTTTCACGCCTTTTACATCATAGTTGTTTAAGGTTGCACCGTCTAATGCAGGAAGTTCGGTTTTACTTGTTGTTGGTGTACCATCGTCTGCTTGCAAGGTCACTTTTACGTTTTCAGTTTTACCATCTCGTAAGTAAGTGAGCTCAATTTCTTTACCAACACCAGAAGTCGCGATTTTTGCACGCATTTCGGCAAAGCTTGAGATTTTTTGACCATTCATTGCGGTAATCACATCACCCGCTTTTAAGCCCGCTTTTTCGGCAGCAGAATTTGGAATGACTTCACTCACAAAAGCACCTTGTTGCGCACTGACATTAAAGACTTTTGCCAAGTCTGCATTTAATTCGCCACCTTTAATACCGAGTAAACCACGGCGTACTTCACCAAATTCTAAGATTTGTTGAACGAGATTGTTGGCTTGGTTGCTTGGAATTGCAAAGGCGATCCCAGCGTTACCGCCACTTGGAGAAATAATTGCGGTATTAATGCCAATTAATTCACCTCGTAAATTCAATAATGCACCACCAGAGTTACCACGGTTTACCGCAGCATCGGTTTGAATATAGTTTTCATACGCTCCGCTATCTGAACCAGTAGAGCGGCCAAGTGCTGAAACGATACCAGAGGTTACAGTTTGACCTAAACCAAATGGGTTACCGATAGCCACAGTAAAATCACCGACACGTAATTTATCGGAGTCCGCCATTTTGATAGCAGTAAGATTAGTTGGTTTTTCAATTTGTACTAAAGCGATATCAGATTGTTCGTCTTTTCCAACGAGTTTTGCTTTGAATTCACGTCCGTCTTGTAATTTTGCGGTAATTTTATCCGCACCATCTACCACGTGATTGTTAGTTAAAACATAGCCTTTATCTGCATTGATGATCACGCCAGAACCTAAACCACGGAAGTTGCGTGATGAGCCACGGTTTCCACCAAATTGTTCGCCAAATTGATCACCAAAGAAAAATTTAAATTCTTCTGGAATATCATCAGGTAATACTGAACGGCTGTTTGCTTTTGCTTTGCCTTCAACAGAAAGAGTCACGACTGCTGCTTGCGCTTTTTCTAACATTGGCGCAAGGCTGCCTTGTTCTACGATTTCATTCGGAATAGCTGCTTGAGCGGATAAAGAGGTCGCAAATACGCTTAAACCTAATGCGATACCGGTTAATACAAAATTTCTTTTCTTCATAAGTTCTCCAAGTAAAAATAAATGACTGAATCAGTGTTCAATCAGACAAAAAAATGAGGGGAATGTTCAGTAAAAACAAGGGAGTTTAAAAAATATTTAAAAAAGTGCGGTTGGAATTGAAATTGTTTTTTATGACCACATTTTATTTAAATTTATTTATTCATTTTAGAGGATAAAAGAATAATCTATTTTAAATGGAGCAGGTACAACCTATTTTTACGCCAAAATCCTTGCCAGATAAGGTGAAAGGTAGTTTAATAACGAGTTACTAGGATTGCTTAACGAGTACAAGTTTTATGCAATTGTATAAAATTAGTGTATGAATTCAAATAAACTAGTTTACTAGTACAAAAAATGGGTGTAGAGTAACGCCATGAGATTGAAACACAACATTTAAGATTTAGAGAGTGACATATGGCGACGAAGAAAGAAGAAATCGAAGTAAAAGTTGCAAATGATGATACCCGAATTGAAAAAGTCGATCAGGTATTACCTCCCATTGCCTTATTAGAAAAATTTCCTGCAAGTGAAGAAGCGGCAGATTTAGTTCATGAAACCCGTTTGCATGCGCACAATATTATTCATGGTAAAGAAGATCGTTTACTTGTAGTAATTGGCCCTTGTTCGATTCATGATCCTAAAGCCGCATTAGATTATGCTAAACGTTTAAAAGTATTACGTGATGAATATAAAGATACACTTGAAGTGGTGATGCGCGTTTACTTTGAAAAACCGCGTACAACAGTGGGTTGGAAAGGCTTAATTAATGATCCTTATTTAAATGATACATATCGTTTAAATGATGGTTTGCGTATTGCACGTAAATTATTATCTGACATCAATAACTTAGGCGTACCATCAGCAGGTGAGTTCTTAGATATGATCACACCACAATATGTAGCGGATTTCATGAGCTGGGGCGCAATTGGTGCGAGAACAACGGAATCTCAAGTTCACCGTGAATTAGCTTCAGGCTTATCTTGTGCGGTAGGCTTTAAAAATGGCACAAATGGTGGCGTAAAAGTAGCATTAGATGCAATGGGCGCGGCAGAAGCTTCGCATTACTTCTTATCTGTGACAAAATTTGGCCATTCGGCTATTGTTTCAACAAAAGGAAATGAAGACTGCCACATTATTTTACGTGGTGGGGATAAAGGTCCTAACTATAAAGCGGAAGACGTTGCAAAAGTTTGTGCAGAGATCGAAAAATCAGGTCGTATTCCACATGTCATGGTTGATTTTAGCCATGCAAATAGTAGCAAACAATTCAAAAAACAAATGGATGTTTGTGAAGATGTTTGCCAGCAAATTGCAGGTGGTTCAAAGCAGATCTTCGGTGTCATGGTAGAAAGTCATATTGTTGAAGGGCGTCAAGATTTAGTAGATGGTAAAGCGCATACTTACGGACAAAGTATCACTGATGCTTGCATCGGTTGGGAAGATACAGAAATCGTGTTAAAACAGTTATCTGATGCCGTAGCGGCTCGCCGCCGAGTAAATAACTAATAATTTTTTATTTTTCAGATAATTAAAAGTGTGGTTAATTTTGACCGCACTTTTTTATGCGCTTTGAAAAAGGGGGAGAAAAGGGGTATGCTAGCCTCAGTGGAATAAGAAAGGAGATGTATGATGCAGGATATGATAAATGGCTTATTAATTGTCTTAGTACCGATGGTGTTAGGCTATCTACTGAAGGTCAATAATAAATCCTATATCGCAAAGATTAATCATATTGTCATGTTTTTGCTTTACATCATCCTTTTCTTAATGGGGTATTTACTTGGTCAATTGGATGATTTAGAACATAAACTTCCTATTATTGGTACAACCGCATTGACGCTATCGGGGATCATTTTGGGTTCAAATATGATCGGTCTGATGCTTTACGATCGCTTTAACCCAGCTGAGCCACTTAAATCACAAGGTAAAATTGATTCTCGTTGGCATTCCTTAATCGATTCTCTCAAGCTTTCGGGCACAGTGGTGCTTGGTACTCTTTGTGGTTTCTTTTTTAAATCCTATCTTATGTTGCCTACAGGTATAAATCTATATGTATTGATTGTGCTGATTTTCTTTGTGGGTATTCAACTAAGAAATAACGGCATTTCCTTAAAAGAAGCACTTTTCAATAAACGTGGTTTCCAAACAGGGATGGTGTTTACGTTTACCTCGTTACTAGGTGGAGTGGTTGCTGCTTTCGTTTTAGCGATGCCCATTACTCAAGGACTCGCTTTTGCCTCTGGAATGGGCTGGTATTCGTTATCTAGTGTGGTATTAACTAATGCGTGGGGACCTGTGCAGGGTAGTATTGCCTTTTTTAATGATTTATCCCGTGAAATTGTGAGTTTATTTGTCATCCCATTATTTATGCGTCACTTCCGTTCAACCGCGATTGGAATCACAGGGGCAACTGCAATAGATTGTACTTTGCCGATTATCCAAAAAGCGGGGGGCATTGAAGTGACACCTATAGCCATTTCATTTGGCTTTGTGACGAATATTCTGCCACCATTGTTATTGGTTTTCTTTTCCAGTATTCCGCTATAAAAAGATAAAAAAGAAATACAAAAACAAAAGCGTTAATCGTTATTTTTCGATTAACTCTTTTTCTTATATTTTAATATTAGGAATTATCAGTTTCTATGCATGGCAATAACAGCCTGACCTAAACTGAGGCCTCCATCACCCATCGGTAGTTTATGCGCACTTAATACATGGAATTCGCTCAAATTTTCTTTTAATAAGCGACGTAGTAGTTGGTTATGCATCACACCACCAGATAACACGATAGTACGGCATTGGTATTTGCGAGCTTGATTTGCAGCAAGTTCAGCAAACCCTTGGGCGAGAGCATAGTGAAAGGCGAAGGCTTTATCTTCAACAGAAGCATGATAATTCAACCAACTTTGCCAAAAGTAAGCCAAATCCAGTTTATTGCCGATAAGCGGCATTTTTACTGGAATATTGATCGCACTTTTTGGGTGTGTAGCAAAGGATGAGTTATTTGCCAGAACTTCTAGATGGCAGGCGGCTTCGCCCTCCCAAGAAACAATGGTTGGTGCAATACCGAGAGCATAAGCTACGGCGTCAAATAAACGACCAGCAGATGATATAGGTGGACAATTGAGTCCGCGCTCAATGGCATTGACTAGTATTTGCCAATTCGGTTCAGCACAAGTTTTTGTGAGTATTTCTTGCCACTGTGGCACAAATTGATGCAGGTGAGCCAGCCAGTTGCGCCAAGGTTGTTTCGCTGCAAGATCACCGCCTGGTAGAGCAACAGCCGGCAGACCACCTAAATATTGACTATGTTGATAGTCAACGAGTAGGCATTCGCCTCCCCAAAGTTGTCCATTTTCGCCCATGCCGATACCGTCTAGAGCAAGACCAATTACTGGTTCATTACAATTGTGCTCGGCTATCACGCTGACAATATGAGCATGATGATGCAGTACTTCTATTGGTGTGATTTGTTGCTGTTCGGCAAGTTGTTGACCAATGGAAGATGAAAAATAGCCAGGGTGAGCATCAACCGCGATGATGTCTGGTTTAAATTGATAAATCTGCTGAAATAATGCAAGATTTTCACTCAATTGTGACCGCACTTGTTCATTTGCTGTATCGCCAATATGTTGGCTCAGTACGGCTTTATTGTGACGTAGCAGGCAGAATGTATTTTTCAGATCAGATCCTAAAGCCAACACATTCTTCGTGCTTTGTGTTTCAAGTGGTATTTCATCGGGTACATAGCCACGAGCGCGACGCAATGTTTCTAATCCATCGAAGGCAACACGAACGAGACTATCATCGGCACGTTGTAGAATATCGCGGTTGTGACAAAGATAAAAATCAGCTAAATCAGCTAATTGTTCCACTGCATGTTCATTTTTCAATACAGGAGGATGTCCGCTTGCATTTGCAGACGTCATCACGAGCGGACGATTAACCGCTCGTAACAACAAATGCTGCAGTGGGTTGCTTGGAAGCATTACTCCGATTTCCTGTAAGTTTGGCGCAATGTTATTCGCAATATGCGGCACTTTGTGTTTTAAAAGAAGTACAATTGGCGCAGCACTGCTGGTTAGTAATTCTGTTTCTTGGGCACTTAAATCTTGTAAAAACTGCAGGTCAGGCACCATAATGGCTAATGGTTTTGTCGGACGATGTTTCCGTTGACGTAATAAATCAACAGACTTTTGGTTATTTGCATCACAGGCTAGGTGAAAACCGCCTAAGCCTTTAATCGCAACGATATGACCTTGTTGTAATAAAAGTGCGGTCTGTTTTAGCGCAGTTTCATGAGTAGCAAGCGTTTGTTCTCGATCTTGTAACCAAATATGGGGGCCGCAAACAGAACAAGCATTGGGTTGAGCATGAAAACGACGATCAGCGGGATCTTTATATTCTTTTTCACATTGTGGACAAAGTGGAAAAGAAGCCATTGCCGTGTTTTTTCGGTCGTAAGGAATTGCCTTGATGATGGTAAAACGCGGACCGCAATGGGTGCAGTTAGTAAAAGGATAATGATAGCGTCGGTTATTGGGATCGAATAAGTCAGCTAAACAATGTGGACAGGTAGCTGCATCTGGAATAATTTGCGTGTCCATTTGATTGTTTTCACTTTCCCGAATGGTAAAGCCCGTTACAGCGGTTGCTTCTGGCCAATCTATTGGACGCTGAGTAATGTCAGTAATTTGCGCTAGCGGCGGGAGTTTGTTTTGCAGGTCGGACAAAAATTGCTTGAGTGCATCTGCTGATGGGGAGACAAAACGAATTAATACGCCTTGCCCATCATTATTTACATCTCCGTTTAACTTATATTGATTTGCCAGAAGCCAAACAAAAGGGCGAAATCCCACGCCTTGAACCTTTCCTTTTATGCGTAATTCGATCCCTTGCATAACGCAATCCTGTTTATTTTTGATTTAAGCCAAGAAAATCGCCGACTTCGTGTTCTAGCTGGCTCATGGCAATTAAGGCTTCTTGCGTTTGTTTGGCCTCTTCTTCATCGATAATCGTCATGGCAAAACCCACATGCACGAGTACCCATTTACCAACGAGAGGTTTGGGGTCATCCTGACAAATTAATGAAATATTAACTTCTCTTTTAACACCACACACATCGACTACAGCAAGCTGTAATGCACTGTCTGCAACTTGAATAATTTGTCCTGGAATACCTAAACACATAATCTGTCCTTAGTTAGAATGTTTATGAGATAAATCGTTTATTGTGTTTCAATAAACGTACTGCGAGTGTGAAATTTTATCATGTAAGCACCTAAATTTGTATAGCCATATTTTAAATAAGGCTACTGCATTTTTGTTTAAAGTCTGTTCACATTTTTAACATAAAATTATTATGTTTCACTGTTATTTAACAGGTGCATCAGAGTAATAGAAAAACAATGGAAATCTTTTGATCTTAATCACAAATTTTCGAATTAGTTCTTGAGCTTTACTTTTTTACAGGAGTATCCTTACTCCTAGAGTGGTTATTGTAAAAAACGTTATTTACATACAAGGAGGGGGAATGTATGAATCGTTTTGTAATCGGTGATCCGAAGGATTGCATTGGATGCAACACCTGTATGGCCGCTTGTAGCGAAGTGCATAAAGCTTTCGGATTACAATCTTTTCCACGCTTACAAGTCATGCGTAATGATGATGTAACCGTGCCAATTCTCTGTCGTCATTGTGATGATTCACCATGTGCTACTGTGTGTCCGGTGCACGCAATTACACATATCAATGACACTATTCAACTTAACGAAAGTCTCTGTATCGGTTGTAAACTTTGTGGTATTGCTTGCCCATTCGGTGCCATTACCCAACATGGTTCTGCACCGATTGACGCACCAACCTATTATGAAGGATTCTCCTTCACTGATGCGGTAAAACGAGATATTCGTACTGCACCAGATAATACGGATTTACACAATATGTTGGCATGGCAACCAGGTGTGAAAGCCATTGCGGTGAAATGCGATCTTTGCTATTTCCGTGAAGATGGTCCGGCTTGTGTGCAAACCTGCCCGACCAAAACGTTATTTATTATTAGTGATGAGAGTATCAAACAGGCTAACGAAAGAAAACGTGAAATGGCAATGGTTTCTTCGCCTGCTATCCCAAGATAATTAGTGTGTTTAACTTGTAATCAATGGAGTGATATTATGAGTTTACCAATCAATTTACTCATCACGACCCTGTTGATTTATGTCGTAGGTGCGTTTATTTCGCTCGCAGTGAGACGAAACGAACAACTTTCAATCAATATATCCGGCGTGACCGGTGTACTTGCTGGAGTGTTAGGTATTGTTGCCTGCATCCCCGTTCTGATCAGCAGCGACACAGTCGTTGATGTTTTCAAAACCCCATTTGAATTTGCCTCGTTCTCCATCCGTATTGACGGATTGGCAGCCTTTATGGTGTGTGTCATTTCTTTATTAGTTATTGTGACCGCACTTTATTCTTTCTCTTATGTAAAAGAATATAAAGGTAAAGGCGCAGGTTCCATGGGTTTCTTCATGAATTTATTTATCGCTTCCATGGTTGCGTTAGTCACCAGCGATAATGCATTCTACTTCCTTGTATTCTTTGAAATGATGTCATTGGCATCTTATTTCTTAGTCCTTACCGAACAAGATGACAATGCCGTAAATGCAGGCTTGCTTTATTTCTTTATTGCGCATGCCGGTTCGGTATTAATTATGATCGCCTTCTTCATTTTCTACTGCTATGCCAGTAGCTTTGAATTTAGCGCATTCCGTCAAACCACTTTACCGGCACCGCTTGCCTTTACCGCCTTTATTTTGGCATTTTTAGGTTTTGGCGCCAAAGCAGGGATGATTCCATTACACAGCTGGTTGCCAAAAGCTCACCCAGCTGCACCTTCTCATGCCTCAGCGATGATGTCTGGAGTGATGGTAAAAATTGGTATTTTCGGGATCATTAAAGTAGGTGTTGATCTTCTCGGTTCTACCAATGTTTGGTATGGCGTTATAGTACTTGGTTTCGGTGCAGTATCTTCCGTACTCGGCGTACTTTATGCCTTGGCAGAACATGACATCAAAAAACTCTTGGCTTATCACACGGTAGAAAATATCGGCATCATTATGATGGGGGTGGGCGTTGGTATGATTGGTATCGCGACACATCATCCAGTATTAGCAACCGTGGGCTTACTTGGTGGGTTATACCACTTGCTTAACCATGCTGTATTCAAAGGCTTGTTATTCTTAGGTGCAGGTTCTGTAATGTATCGCTTGCACACTAAAGACATGGACTTAATGGGCGGCTTAGGCAAACTTATGCCTTACACCGCATTCTGTTTCTTAATCGGTACCATGGCGATTTCTGCATTGCCACCGTTTAACGGTTTTGTCAGTGAATGGTTTACTTATCAATCCTTATTCACCTTAAGTCAAAGTGATGATTTCGTCTTAAAACTTGCCGGTCCAATTGCCATTATTATGTTGGCATTGACGGGTGCGTTAGCGGCACTTTGTTTCGTGAAAGTGTACGGCATCAGCTTTGGTGGTGCACCGCGTAGCGAAAAAGCAGCCAATGCACGTGAAGTGCCAAAACCAATGGTAATTGCGATGGCGGTATTAGCGTTATGTTGTGTATTGTTAGGTGTGGGTGCATCTGTGGTGACTCCAATAATTGCGAAAATTTCGACCGCACTTGCTCACAGTGAGCCGCTAATGTTGGCTCAAAATGGTGTGGTGGTCGCACAAGCTGAACCGCATACCGCGCTTTCAACACCGATGGTGACTATCATGCTATTGGCATTCTTCTTCTTGCCATTTAGTTTTTACGCCTTCACCAAAAATCAACGTTTATCCGATCGTGCAAAAGGCAATCCATGGGCTTGTGGTTATGCTTATGAACAAGATATGGCGGCCTCTGCAGGTAGTTTCACTCGTCCGTTGCGTACGATTTTCAAATCACTTTATACCTTGCGCGAAGTGTTGGATCCCGCACCTTTAGGTGATAAAGGTATCCAAGCGGTAATTAAAGGTGCAACAAAAGCTGAACCTTTCTGGGAAGAAAAAATGACGATGCCAATCGCTCGTTTTATTCCTTGGTTAGGAACTAAAATTCAATGGTTGCAACAAGGTGATTTCCGTGTGTACTGCGTGTACTTCGTGATTGCCTTGGTGGCAATACTACTTTCCATTGCGTTGATGTAGGAGGTTGAAGATGATTACGTTACCTTCAGAAATTGCAACATCTGCCGGAATGTTTGTTTTTGCCATTGTGCAAGCCTTGATTTTGCTCGCCCTTGCACCGTTATTTTCCGGTATTTCACGTATGATCCGTGCTCGTATTCAATCTCGTCGCGGTCCTGGCGTGTTACAAGATTATCGTGACATTGCGAAATTAATGAAACGTCAAAACATTTGGCCAGACAATGCGGGTTGGGTTTCTAAAGCGATGCCTTATGTGCTAATTAGCACAGTGATGGTGGTTGCCATGAGTTTGCCTTTATTTACTCGTATCGCACCATTTGGCGCTGGCAGTGATTTAATCACCGTGATTTACTTATTCGCCTTGTTCCGTTTCTTTTTCTCAATTGCGGGTTTGGATTCAAACAGCACATTCTCAAGTTTAGGGGCAAGCCGTGAAGTCACATTAGGTGTTTTAGTAGAACCAATTCTCATGTTGGCATTCCTTGTGATTGCTTTAATTGCCGGTTCAACCAATTTTGCGGTTATCGGTAATGCACTTTCCGAAAATACTTGGCAATATCCAATTGCGACAGTGATTGCTATCGCAGCAGCATTCTTCGCCGTGTTTATTGAAATGGGGAAAATTCCATTTGACTTGGCAGAAGCGGAACAAGAATTACAAGAAGGTCCATTGACTGAATATTCTGGTCCAGCACTCGCCTTATTAAAAGTCGGCTTAAGCTTAAAATCTATGGTTGTAGCATCTATCTTTGTGAGCGTGTTGCTTCCGTTTGGTATCCCAACAGAGATGAGCTTAAGTGCGGTCGTTTTAGGCGGTGTTTTATTCTTCGTGAAATTATTAGTGGTGTTCGTATTGGCTTGTGTCTTTGAAAACACACTCTCTCGTACCCGCTTTATGTTAACAGGACGTTTAACCGTAGTCGGCTTCGGCATTTCTGTGTTAGCGTTTGTATTTTACTTCACAGGGTTGTAAGGAGGACAAATATGGAACGTTTAGCTCTGATTACAATCATTTTACCTTTCGTAGGGGCGTTTATTGTTGGTTTGAACAAAAAACACTTTGCTCAAATTGCCACTGTATTTGCAGCGCTTGCTACGTTAGGAACCATGTTAGTTGCTGGGCAATGGTTTGCCGATGGTCATCAAAGCGTCACTTATGACATCGTCGCTTTTGATAAAACGGCGATCTTTGGTGTCACTCTTGATGCAGTCAGTACATTAATTGCCTTTGCCGTTGTGGCCTTGGGTTTCTTAATCTGCTTATATTCTTGCGGATACTTAACCGATAAAAACCGTGAGCACCCACATAACGGGTTACCACGTTTTTATGCCTTCTTGCTCATCTTTATTGGTGCCATGGCAGGCTTGGTGTATTCCTCAACTTTAGCAGGACAATTATTGTTCTTCGAAATTACTGGGGGATGTTCTTGGGCATTAATCAGTTATTACCAAACACCAAAAGCCCAAGCCGCTGCAATGAAAGCGTTGATTATTACCCATGTTGGTGCAATCGGGTTATATATTGCTGCAGCCTATTTGTTCAGCCAATCAGGTACATTCTCCATCACAGCATTAGAACATTTAGATCCGAGTGCGAAAACCATCGTGCTATTTGGTGTGATGTTTGCTGCGTGGGGTAAATCAGCGCAATTACCAATGCAAATTTGGTTACCAAATGCGATGGAAGCACCAACACCGGTGAGTGCATATTTGCACGCTGCATCAATGGTTAAAGTTGGGGTCTATATTTTCGCTCGTTCAGTTATGTCTGCTGGTGAGATTCCACATATTGTGGGTGAAGTCGGCATCATCATGGCGATGATTACCTTGATTTACGGCTTCTTGATGTACTTGCCACAAACTGACTTAAAACGTTTATTGGCGTATTCCACCATTACCCAACTTTCTTATATTTTCATTGGGATTTCTCTTGCTGCATTAGGTTCTAAATTGGCCTTTGTGGCAGCGATTAGCTACATCTTCAACCATGCTTTCGCGAAAAGCTTATTCTTCTTGGTCGCTGGTTCATTAAGTTATGCGACAGGAACCCGCTCAATGCCATTGTTACGAGGTATTATGCGTACAATGCCAGTGGTCGGTGCAGGATTTGGTGTTGCAGCATTAGCTATTGCTGGGGTACCACCATTTAATGGATTCTTCAGTAAATATCCATTATTTGCGGCCGGATTTGAATTAGGCAATGAATATGGCTGGATTACTTGGTTAGTGGTACTTGCTTTAGTTGAATCTACCGCGACATTCGTGTGGTTGTTGTATAAATTCGGACAATGTGTCATTGGTAAACCATCAGAAGCAGTTGCCAATGCACAACCTATACCATTCTCTATGCGTTTTGTGTTAGTTGTATTAATGGTGATGTCCGTGGTGTCCAGTTTTATCGCCGCATATTGGCTAGGTTTGGCTGGTTAGGTTAAGGAGGAATCTATGTTAATGATAAATGGACTTGCGTGTTTACTCATTATTACCTCTCTTTGCGTAATTATGGCTCGAACCGCCAAAAAAGCTGCGTTATTTTATAGTTTGCAATCATTGGTGTTGGTGTTACTGTTTGTCTATCTTGCCAATGAAATGCAAGCCCATGAACTTTATATGTGGTCAATCAGCGCATTTATTACCAAAGTGGTTTTGGTGCCCGCGATTTTAATCTATGCGATGAAAAAAGTTGATGAAAGTCAAACTCCTGCTGGAATAAATGTCGCTTGGTTGATCCCGATCACAGCAGTGATAGTGACATTGTGCTACTTTGTCGTTGTCCCAATCGATTTACCGTTGGTTGCGCATCTTAAACCGGCATTATCAGTGTCATTAAGTCACTTCTTATTAGGTTTAGTGTGCATTGTTAGCCAACGCAATATCGTAAAACAAGTATTCGGTTATTGTTTGATGGAAAACGGTTCTCATCTCACATTAGCCTTATTGGCAAATAAAGCACCTGAGTTAGTGGAAATCGGAATTGCCACAGATGCTATCTTTGCCGTCATCATAATGGTGGTGTTGGTAAACAAAATTTACCGTACATTCCACTCATTAGATGCAAAACAACTTATGAGTTTGAAGGGGTAACGCTATGTATGAACAATGGATAATCGCGTTATTAATCGCACCTTTAGCAATATCACTTGCCAGTTTCGCTTGTGGCGTGACAAAAGCACGGACAATTTGTACCGCACTTCATGTTACAGGTTTGATTTTGATGTTAGCATTTGCCTTACAAATTATTAATGGCGTGCTAACTCAGGGGGAAATCAGTGCATTAAATAACTGGGTTTACATCGACAGTCTATCTGCTATTTTCTTAGGGCTCATCGCTATTGTTGGAACATTAGCCGGTATTTATTCAATCGGTTATATTGGTACTGAATATCGCGAAGGGCATCTTGATTTGAAAACATATTGCAATTATTACGGCTTTTTGCATTTGTTTTTCTTCACTATGATTATTTCTGTGATCACCAATAACGTGATTTTGATGTGGGCTGCTATTGAAGCAACTACATTAAGTTCTGCGTTCTTGGTCGGTACATACAAACAAAAAACTTCTCTTGAAGCCGCATGGAAATACATCATTATTTGTTCTGTTGGGGTCGCGTTCGGATTGTATGGCACGATTTTAACCTTCTCTAATGGTACGAATCTTTTGGCAGATCCTAGCCAAGCCATTTTCTGGACAGAAATCAATCAGCAAGCGGCTGGTTTGAATCCGATGCTCATGTATCTTGCTTTTGCCTTCATTTTGGTTGGCTTTGGTACTAAGTGCGGTCTATTTCCAATGCATACTTGGCTATCCGATGCACACAGTGAAGCGCCAAGTCCGGTGAGTGCGATTTTATCTGCGGTATTATTGAACTGTGCCATGTTGGTGGTATTGCGCTACTACATCTTAGTTTCTAAAGCAGTTGGTCCAACTTACCCTCAAACCTTATTGTTGGTATTTGGTTTACTTTCTGTATTGGTTGCGGCCTTGTTTATTATCGTTCAATTCGACATCAAACGCTTATTGGCATACTCCAGTATTGAAAACATGGGTTTAATTAGCTTCGCTTTTGGTTTAGGTGGCCCAATCGGCGTATTTGCTGGGTTATTACATACCATTAACCATAGCTTAGCGAAAACCTTGCTGTTCTGTGCTTCTGGTAACATTTTATTGAAATACAAAACCCGTGATATGAACCAAGTACGAGGTTTATGGCATGTGGCACCAATGACAGCGGTATTATTTGCCGGAGGTGCATTAGCACTAGGTGGTATTCCACCATTTAACGTGTTCGTCAGTGAATTCAGTATTGCTGTTGCGGGTATTTACGCAGGTAAAACTTGGTTAATGGTATTCTGTTTAATTTTACTCACTATTGTGTTAGCTGGATTGTCTTTAATGGTATTAAAAACTGTATTAGGCAAACAGCCAGATAATATTGAAGTGGGGGATGTGAACAAGGTTTCACTCGTGGCGATGGCAATTTTATTGTTATTCATGTTTATTATGGGTATTCATATTGCCGAACCAA
This sequence comes from Haemophilus sp. SZY H53, assembly GCF_054332375.1. Classification (NCBI taxonomy): domain Bacteria; kingdom Pseudomonadati; phylum Pseudomonadota; class Gammaproteobacteria; order Pasteurellales; family Pasteurellaceae; genus Haemophilus; species Haemophilus sp. SZY H53. The sequence continues at coordinate 48,614 of NZ_JBTGNV010000007.1, read as the reverse complement.
TTTTGCAGTTATTAAAAAGTGCGGTCGGAATTGTACTCGGATCTGAACAAGTGTCTTTTGGTGAAATGTTAATTTTACCTTGGCAAAGTTTAGCGCAATGATCGACAGGAGGGATAAATATATGGAATTAACTAAAAATACATCAGTCGATCCAGCCAAAATGATTGGTAAAAATTATATTGAAGCAATTAATGCGAAATTTCCAAATACCATTTTGGACGAGGAGTGGTCAACACCCAATCAGGTTACGCTTACCGTAAAAACGAATATGTTACCTGATGTGGTGGAATATCTCTATTACCAACATGACGGTTGGTTGCCTTTAGTATTCGGGAATGATGAACGCTCAATCCACGGCAATTATGCAGTGTACTATGTGCTTTCCATGGAAGGGGAGGTTAAAACCTTTGTCACCATTAAAGCCTTAGTTGATCCAGTCAGCTTGGAATTCCCGTCAGTAACACCAAAAGTCAAAGCGGCAGTTTGGGGTGAACGTGAATTATTCGATATGTATGGTTTGAAAGCCGTTGGTTTACCTGACCAACGCCGCTTAGTGTTGCCAGATGATTGGCCGGATGATCTTTATCCATTACGTAAAGACTCCATGGACTATCGTTTACGTCCGGATCCAACAACGGCAACAGAAACATACGAATTTATTAACGAAAAAGGCGAAGCGCGCATTGTGCCAATTGGCCCATTACACATCACCTCTGACGAACCAGGACACTTCCGTTTATTCGTGGATGGGGAAGACATCATTGATGCGGACTATCGTTTGTTCTATGTGCACCGCGGTATGGAAAAATTGGCAGAAACTCGTATGGATTACGACCAAGTCAACTTCCTTGCCGACCGTGTGTGCGGGATTTGCGGTTTTACCCACAGTGTGGCGTATGCCAATTCCGTAGAAAGCGCTTTGGGGATTCAAATTCCAAAACGCGCTGAATGGATCCGTGCGATTTTGTTAGAAGTAGAACGTTTACACAGTCACTTATTAAACTTAGGTTTATCCAGCCACTTTACTGGCTTTGATACCGGTTTTATGCAATTTTTCCGTGTTCGTGAGAAATCCATGACCTTGGCTGAAGTGCTAACCGGTGCACGTAAAACCTATGGTATTAACCTTATCGGTGGTGTGCGTCGCGATATGTTGAAACATCAACGTGAACAATGTATCAAGTTGATTGGTGAAATGCGTGAAGAACTCAAAACCTTAACCGATATTTTATTAAATACACCGAATATGGAACAACGTACGGTGGGTGTCGGTGTCTTGGCAAAAGATATCGCGCGTGACTTTAGCCCGGTTGGTCCAATGATTCGTGGTTCTGGCTTTGCGCGTGATGTGCGTAAAGTACATCCATTCTCTGGTTATGGCGATATCCCTTTCAATCTCTTCACTGAAGCAAATGGCGACGTGTTATCCCGTGTGAAAGTGCGGATTAATGAAGTATTTGAATCTATGAATATCATTGATTACATGGTGGATAATTTGCCAAGTGGTGAAATCTTAAAAGAAGGTTTCAATTATACGCCTGGACGTTTTGCTTTAGGGATTACGGAAGCGCCACGTGGTGAAGATATTCACTGGTCAATGCTAGGCGACAACCAAAAACTTTTCCGTTGGCGTTGTCGTGCTGCCACTTATGCTAACTGGCCAACCTTGCGCTATATGTTGCGTGGCAACACTGTGTCTGATGCGCCACTTATTATTGGTAGTCTTGACCCTTGCTATTCTTGTACCGACCGTGTCACCGTGGTGGATGTACGTAAACGCAAAGCGAAAACCGTGGATTATAAAGAGATTGAACGCTACGGTATCGAACGTAAAAATTCACCATTGAAATAGGGGAGGCGGAAAATGTTTAAATTACTAAAAACGGTATTTAAAGCCGGTGATGTTACCACCAAATATCCGTTCAAACCTTATGAAGTTGATGATGATTTTAGAGGAAAACCGGAACTCAATTCTGATCAATGTATAGTCTGCGCGGCTTGTACCATTGCCTGTCCAGCCAATGCGTTGACCATGAGAACGGATCCAGTGACAGGCGAACGTACCTGGTCATTATTCCTTGGTCGTTGTATTTTCTGTGGACGTTGCGAAGAAGTTTGCCCAACCAAAGCCATTCGCTTATCACAAGATTTTGAACTATCAGTGACCAATAAACAGGATCTTTTCCAAGAAACTACCTTTGCTACAGTAACTTGTCAGGAATGTGGTCAACCGTTTATTTCTTATAAAGAACTGAATTACACCATTGATTTATTCAAACAAACTTTGGATAAACCAGAATTAGTGAAACAAAAATTGGCAGAGTTGCATACTTGTCCGGTTTGTAAACGTCAGCACAGCTTAGAAAAAACCGCGAATATGGAATCCAACATGCGGATGAAATTAATCGACTTTAAAGAGCCAGTTCGCTTGAATTTCAAAAAAGCACTCGAACAACGAGAACAAAGTGCGGTTGATGTACCTAACGTTTTAGCAGGAGGCGAAAGACGATGAACACACAAATTCCAATGCCGGTCAATGGCATATCAACACCGTTTAGTATTGATGAAAATATTGCCAAAATGAAACAAACGTTGCTGAAAGATATTCAACGTTCAGCTTATGTTTATCGTGTGGACTGCGGCGGTTGTAATGGGTGTGAAATCGAAATTTTCAGTACCATTACGCCAACATTCGATGCAGAACGTTTTGGTATTAAAGTGGTCGCTTCACCTCGTCATGCAGACATTTTATTATTCACCGGTGCGGTTACTCGTGCTATGCGCACTCCTGCCATGCGTGCTTACCAAGCTGCGCCTGATCCAAAGATCTGTATTGCTTACGGAGCTTGCGGTTGCGGCGGTGGTATTTTCCACGATCTCTATTGTGTATGGGGTGGTTCTGACCAAATTGTACCGGTTGATGTGTATATCCCTGGCTGTCCTCCAACTCCTGCAGCGACCATTTATGGATTCGCAGTAGCACTTGGTTTGCTTGATCAAAAACTCAAAGGTAAACAAGAAAAAGCTGATCCTAACGCAGAAGCTAAATTGCGTTTCCCAACCATTCCGTTAGATTTGCGTATTAGTCTTGAACGTGAAGCACGTCGTCTTGCCGGTTATCGTCAAGGCGGCAACATTGCTAACCAATTTATGGCAATGATGACAGAAAATGATAAAGTGCCATTTGGTGTACGTTTAGGTGAATACCTAGAACGCGAAGCCGATCCGCGTTTAAGCGAAATCGTCAATCGTTTGCATGCGATTAGTATGCCGTTTTCGGGATAATTAATGATGGGGCAAGTGATTGCCCCTATAAAAATGGGAATGTTATGACAACGAAAGTCTTTTTCTATTTATTAAATGAACGTTTCGTCGAAAATGATGAACAGGTGCCAGAGCAAGCAAAACAGGTGATGTATTACTCTTTGGCGATAGGTCACCATGTTGGCGTAATTGATTGTTTTAAAAAATTACTGGTTTGCGATTACGATGCTTATCAACGTTTTGTAGATAGCTTTCCAGAAGGGGATGCTAAACGTAAATTTGCCGGCTTAATACGATTCGGTGAAATCGTGATTGATTCTAGCCATGTCAATTTATTGGCGAAAGCGATGGATGAAAATAAAGCAAATTTCACCCCAGAACATCAAGAGAGGGTCGAAATTCTGATGAATACGTTAGCATCAATTCAGCGTGAACCTGTGATGTATATTATGGTGAAACGTCGTGACGAATAATGTGATCTTAACCGTTGGCAACAGCATGATGGGGGATGACGGTGCTGGCCCTTATCTCTATCAGCTATTGAATGAAAATCCATTGCCAAATTGGACCGCACTTGACGGTGGCTCAGCACCGGAAAATGTTGCACATATTGTGCGAGGCATGAAACCTGATTTGCTTTTAATTTTCGATGCGGCTGATATGGAATTAGCACCGGGCAAAATCCGAATCATTGAAAAAGAGAGCATTGCGGAAATGTTTTTCATGAGTACGCATAATATGCCGCTCAATTATCTCATCGAGCAACTGGAACAAGATATTAAACAAATTGTTTTTGTTGGGCTTCAACCCGATCTGGTTTCCTTTGGTTTTCCAATGACAGAAAGCGTAAAAGAGTCTGTGCAATTTATGTATGATTTTTTAAAAGAGGGAAGATCGCTTGAAGAGATTCCTGTTTTGTAAAAAAGTGAGGGTGATTTTCTAAACATATTTTAAAAATATTACGAAAACCTGTTTTATATCAATAAATCCATGTTTTTTATAAGACTATAAGTTGATTTTGGGTGTAATATATACCCAGAATTAATTATTCTAATTCTATCTCTAACCTCGTGTTGTATCTAAAATAAGGACGTTACTATGGCTATTAAAAAAGTAATTACCGTATGTCCGTATTGTGCCTCAGGTTGTAAAATCCATCTTTTGGTGGAAAACAACAAAATTGTGGGAGCTGAAGGTGCAAACGGCAAGACAAACGAAGGGGAGTTATGCCTAAAAGGATATTATGGCTGGGATTTTGTGCATGATACAAAAATCCTGACTCCTCGCCTGACTCAACCGATGATCCGCTACAAACGTGGCGAACCATTCACACCAGTGAGCTGGGAAGAAGCGATTTCTTACACAGCAAAACGTCTCAGTGAAATCAAAGAAAAGTACGGTAACGAATCTATTATGGTAACGGGCTCTTCCCGTGGACCAGGTAACGAAGTGAACTTCGTTATGCAAAAATTCGCCCGTGCGGTATTAGGAAATAACAACATTGACTGTTGTGCGCGCGTGTGACACGGCCCTTCTGTAACAGGTCTGCTCAAATCGGTCGGTAACGGCGCAATGTCCAACTCAATTGTTGAGATTGAAGATACCAAATGCGTATTTATTTTTGGCTATAATGCCTCCACTTCACATCCTATTGTGGCGCGTCGGATTAACCACGCCAAAGCAAAAGGGGCGAAAGTGATTGTTTGTGACCCTCGTAAAATCGAAACAGCCCGTATTGCGGATATTTATGCACCGCTTGCTAACGGGTCTAACGTGGCATTCTTGAATGCGATGATGAATGTGATTTTAGAAGAAGGATTACAAGATCAAACATTTATTGATGAACACACCGAAAACTTCGATGCGTTCTATGAAACCGTGAAAGCTTATACACCGGAATCCACTCAACACATCACCGGTATTGAGCCTGAAATGTTGCGTGAAATTGCCCGCACTTATGCGAAAGCGGAAACCGCTACTATCTTATGGGGTATGGGCGTTTGCCAATTCCGTCAAGGTGTAGAAACCGTACGTGCATTAGCAAGCTTGGCAATGCTTACCGGTAACTTAGGTAAACCAAATGTTGGGGTGAACCCAGTACGTGGTCAAAACAACGTACAGGGTGCATGCGATATGGGGGCGTTATTCAACACATTACCTGGCTATCAAAGTTTTGCTAATCCAGAGATTAATGCAAAATTTGCGAAAGCTTGGGGCGTGCCATCTATTCCAACCAAACCTGGTGTGCCGTTGAGTGAAGTGCCTGAAGCGATCATGGAAGATAAAATTAAAGCATTCTATATCATGGGTGAAGATACATTACAAACTGAGCCTGATATTAATGCGGTTAAAAAAGCCTTCGAGAAAGTTGAGCTTCTTATTGTTCAAGATATCTTCATGACTCAAACCGCAGCAGAAGCAGATATTTTATTACCTGCGACTTCTTGTGCTGAGCATGAAGGGGTGTATAGTGCCGCCGACCGTGGTTTCCAACGTTTCTATAAAGCGGTTGAACCAACCGGCGATGTTAAGGATGACTGGGTGATCATTAGCGAAATTGCTACGGCAATGGGCTACCCAATGCACTATAACAATACCAAAGAAATTTGGGATGAGTTACGTGATCTTTGTCCACTTTATAAAGGGGCAACTTACGAAAAAATGGAAGGTATGGGCTATATCCAATGGCCATGTACTGACGAAGGTCCTGAAGATCAAGGTACAACATACTTGTATAAAGGCCAAATCTTCGACCGTCCGAATGGCAAAGCTGAGTTCTTTGCTTGTGATTGGGAGCCACCGATGGAAGAGCTTTCTGAAGAATTCCCATTAGTACTCTCTACCGTGCGTGAAGTTGGTCACTATTCTTGCCGTTCAATGACTGGTAACTGCCGCGCTCTAGCTGCACTAGCGGATGAGCCGGGATTCGTACAAATGAATGATCAAGATGCCAAAGAATTAGGTATTAAAAATAATGACTTGGTTTGGATTGCTTCTCCGCGTGGTAAAGTGATTTCTCGCGCGGATGTGAGCACTCGTACTAACAAAGGCGCTTGTTATATGACCTATCAATGGTGGATCGGTAAATGTAACGAATTAACCGCTGAACATTTGAACCCGGGTTCTAGAACGCCGGAATACAAATATAGCGCGGTTCGTATTGAGAAAATTGAAGACCAAGCCTGGGCTGAACGCTATGTGGTCACTGAATACGCGAAATTAAAAAATCGCTTAAAAGAAACCGCACTTGTGGCTTAATTAGTGTCATAAATGAATGACGGGCGAACTTAAATGGTTCGCCCGTTTTTTATTCAATTATTTTCTCATGATTATGAACGCATTTAGCCATCATTATCTGTGGCTAAAGACAAACAGGAATCGGCGAGCGTTTCACTAAAGTGTAAATCATGCGAGGCAATAAGCATTGGTAACTGTAACTCGCGTAAAAGTGCGGTCAGTTTGGCAATATTTTTTACATCCAGTCCATTGGTTGGTTCATCAAGTAATAATACTTTGGGTTGCATCGCTAGCACGCCAGCCAGTGCAGTAAAATTCTGTTCACCACCAGATAGGGTATTCACGGAACGATCTTTTAATCCAACAATATTCAGACGTTCCAGTTGTTGCAAGGCAATTTGATAGGCTTCATCTCTGTTCAATCCTTGATTAAGTGGACCAAAGGCCACATCATCAAATACGGTTGGACCGAAAAGTTGATCGCCTGCATGTTGGAAACAGATACCAATCTTTCCACGTAACGGTACAAAATCTTTTTCTTGACGGCAGGTGTTATCGAACCAGCGAATCTCACCTTGTTGGTAAGGTATAAACCCTAATAGGCTATGTAATAGCGTTGATTTCCCACAACCAATATCGCCTTGTAAAAAAAGACGATGACCTTCAGGGAGCTCAAAAGAAAGGTTATCAATAATCACACGTTGGTCGCGCATGATCTGTAATTGTTTGACTTCGAGGACGTTCATCAAGATTTATCCTGTGTTTTTTTCACATCATGCAGCTGAAAGCCACGTGCTTTTAGCGCCATTTCTGTTTTTTCTGCTTTAACGAGAGCATGAATTAATAATAATGCCACGCGTTGTGATGCAATGAATAAGGTTCTGCTGTTAAGTTTTGGCTGGTATCCGCGTGCGCGCATTGCCATATCCATTTTTTTATGTACATCACCGAGTACAGAAATATAACGTACGGTTAGAACAAATAGGTGAAGTAGTTTTTCGGGCAATGGTAAACGACATAATGCTTGTAATAAAAGGCTCTTGTTCATATCAATTAACAAGAGGCGAGTTAAACTTAAAATCAAATTGAAGCGTAGCGTGATGAGCCGTGCGAGCTGAATACCCATTGGATTTAATACTAAACCTTGCTCGGTGATTTTCCAACTTAAGGTCAACCAAACAAGCAAAGTGAAAAAATTCAGTTTTAGCCAATATTTGAAATAACCGGCAAGGGATTTTTGATAACGTATTAGCGCAATAAGTAACCCGCTGAATACGATCAGATTAAGGATAATAAGCGTTGAAATATGTGTCATTGTGCTGACGATAAGTCCACACAAAAACACATAAATTAATCGTAAGTGCGGTTGAAAAATAGCAAGAAAATTCATTTCACTACACTGAGCGCTGTTGGATACATTTTGTTTAACAATAAGACCACCCCGACGCTGACGATACTGTCGACAATAAACACGGGAATATGTGATATCACCAGAAGCATAATTAGATCGCTGTAGGCTTTACCGCCATCTAGAGCCAAGACTAAAGAAGCGAGCAAGGCTGAACCGCCAACGCCGATCACGCCAGCTCCAATTCCTGCAGTAATTTGAGTGCGACGGGAATTGTCATTTTCAAGCCTTTTTGCAAATAGCCAATGTACAAGAAGGGCTGGTAATGCCATTACGCATAAATTGACACCTAATACGGCAAATCCCCCGAAGGAAAATAGCAGGGCTTGTAATACCAATGCGATTAAAAAAGCAGGGAAAACAGCCCAGCCGAGAAACAGGCCGGCCATGCCGTTTAAGATGAGATGCACGCTACCAATACCAACCGGTACATGAATGGTACCCGCAACAAAAAAAGCAGCAGCAAACAATGCTGTTAGCGGTAATTGCTGCGAATTGAGGCGTTTCAGGCCAATCATTACGCAGACTAATGCGACAGCTGCACCACCAAGCAATACGGGTGTATGCAACACACCTTCCGATAAATGCATATTATCTTTCCTTAGATTGCGACGCACGCGTCATCTTTGAGGCTCTAATCAATGCCCATAAGCCAAAAATACCAACAATATAACCGATACCACCAATAATATCGTGCAGGTAAATTTTGTCTTTTAATTTAGAAATATCTTCGCGAACCAACATCAATGCATTGTTACTGTTATTAGTGGTTTGTGCAGATACTCTGTTGGCAACAATTGAGGCTCGATGTCCTTCTTCACCTTCTATCACCACTTTAATGGCACCTTCGGTAGTCGTATTGATCGGATAGGCAAATTGCCCATCGCGATCCGTTTTGCCTTCCAATAGAGGAGAGTCCTGGCCTGCTTGCAAAATTTCCATATAAGTTTCTGCCGCAGGGGTCATATCGGAATAATAGGCTTTACCAGAGACTGTACGTCCATCATATTGTGCAAAAACATGCAAACTATGAGCCAATGCTGATGGTGCGCACAGCCAGGTGAAAAGTGCGGTTAAAAATATAACTCTTTTCATTATTTTGCATCAAAAGTCAGCATATATTCAACACTGCGCTCGGTATAGTCAGGGTTTTCTTTAACTGGCTCGTCAAATTCAGCCCAAACTTTGTTATAACCCGCTTTAGGGGTGAATTGTGCGATACCTTTTTCATTGGTTAAGTTGAATGGGTGATCTTCGCCTAACCCCACTTTGATGCCTTGCACAGGTTTACCTTTTACTAACACGAGAATATCGAGTGGTTGTCCCGCTTTCGGTTCACTTTGAGGGATTAATTCATAATCCATATTGTGTGATTTATTTGCTTGCGTATCCCAGTGTAAAATGGCTTTACCGAATTTGATTGGATTAACACTGCGTACAGCTTCAGGTGCCTGTTGTTTGGTTTTTTCGACATATTTACCGCTAGGTAATTTTGACCAAACACCATTATCAAAGCGAATAAACGCGATGGCTGCATCTGGTGCAGCAAAGTGTGCTTCGCCTTCCTTAAAGTTTACAGTGGCATTTTGCAATTGGCCCTTAGCATCGAGTAGGCGTACCACTTTTAATTTGCTTTGAGGATAGGTTTCAGTTTCCTCATGACCAAATTTAACCACATATTGCCCTTTTGCATCCTTAGCAGGCTCCAACCAAACATTATGTGCATTAGCAAGTGAAGCACCGAATAGTGCGGTAATAAACAATGCTGTTTTTTTCATGGAAGTTCTCCTTTTCTAACATGTGAATACTATGATAAAGTATAAAATATGAAGTAACTTCAGAGTCAAGTGTAATTTTATAAAAATGAAAATTGGTCAACTAGCCAATATTGTTGGCTGTACGGTGGAGGCCGTACGTTTCTATGAAAAGCAAGGATTAATCGAACCCGCCAAACGAACGAGCGGTAATTTTCGTGTTTATACGGAAGAGCATTTGAAACAACTTTCTTTTATTTGTTATTGCCGCAGTTTGGATATTTCACTAAAAGAAATCAAAATGTTGCTGAATCCGCAATGTGCCACTCAAGAGCAGGAAAGGGAAATCAATGAGCTGCTAGATCGACATATTCGAGAAGTATCAAAACGGATCCATGAATTAGCTCACTTGAGACTTCGCTTAATTCAGCTCAAAGGTAAATGTAGTCACTTTGAGCAAAATAATGATTTAATGAACACTTTATTGCAGCACAGTGGCATTAATTTTGTGCCGTTGAAATAAAGTATAATGCCAACACGGGTGAATATTGAAACTCAGAAAATGAATAGTAAAAAGAGCAGAATTAAAACATACTGCTTTTTATCCTAAGGAGAAAATCATGCACGAAATGTCCCTCTGTCAGAACATGATGGAAATTATTGAACAGCAACAGAAAAAGCATAACATCCATGAAGTGACAGATATCTGGCTAGAAATTGGAGCACTGTCTTGTGTCGAGCAAAGTGCGGTTGAATTTTGCTTTGAAATTATGCGTAAAGATACTGTTGCTGAAAATTGCCAATTACATTTTATTCATTTACCCGCGATAGCATGGTGCTGGCAATGTCAAAAGGAAGTAGAGATTGAGGCCTATCAGGATTGCTGTCCACATTGTCACAGTGCATGTTTACAACGTCGAAGCGGCACAGAATTTAGAGTGAAAGAAATTGCCGTAAAATAGCAGAGTATTTTAATTGGTTAGAATGTCGTCTGACTTTTGAATATAAAACCCGCTAACTGATTGATAGTATGTGTTTATCTCTCTTCAAAGAATATATTTAACATTGAGAATATGGTATTCTAACACACATGAATTAGCATAGATTCTAAGCATTTACAGAATAAACGAAAAATTATTGAGGTGACTTATGTGTACAACCTGTGGCTGTGGCCATCCAGACCAAGTCAGAATCGGTGAATTACCGCATGTTCATCATGATTCCAATGCGCAACATGCGACAAAACTACCTAATTTTTCTCACTCCTCCTTCCGCATGCCAGACACGCCGCAACAAGAAGAAACACAGCAACGATTACTGAAAGTAGAACAAGATATTCTTGGTGCCAACAATCAATTAGCCGATATGAATCGTCGTTTTTTTGCGAATCAGCATATTTTGGCACTTAATCTTGTTTCAAGTCCTGGTTCAGGCAAAACAACCTTATTGACGACTACGTTAAATGCATTAAAAAATGACTATCCTTGTTATGTGATCGAGGGCGATCAACAAACAGAAAACGATGCGGATCGTATTCGTCAAACCGGTGTGCCAGCAATTCAAGTTAATACGGGTAAAGGTTGTCATTTAGATGCACAAATGATTGGTAATGCATTGGTGAAATTGCAGCCACAGGAAAATAGTCTGATGTTTATTGAAAATGTCGGAAACCTAGTCTGCCCATCAGAATTTGATTTAGGTGAGCATGCCAAAGTAGTGATTTTATCTGTAACAGAAGGTGAAGATAAACCACTCAAATATCCACATATGTTTGCGGCTTCTAAGTTAATGATTTTAAACAAAGTGGATTTACTGCCGTACTTAAATTTCGATGTGGAAAAATGTATTGCTTATGCGAAACAAGTGAATCCAACAATTGAGGTTATCCAGTTGTCTTCTCAAAGTGGAGAAGGATTACAGCAATGGCTAGACTGGTTAAAAGCGCAAGAACGATAGGAGCATCAAATGCAGTTTGTTGATGAATTTCGTGATCCTGAACTGGCTAAAAGTCTGTTGCAGCGATTACAAAAAATAATGGAAAAACAACCGCACTTTACGCCAGAAAATCCGTTATATCTGATGGAGGTCTGCGGCGGACATACTCATACCATTTTTAAATTTGGGCTTGATCGTTTATTACCGAAAAGTATCGAATTTATTCACGGTCCAGGCTGCCCAGTATGTGTCTTACCGATGGGGCGAATTGATGTCTGTATTGAGATTGCTCGTCGTCCAGAAGTCATTTTCTGTACTTTCGGTGATGCGATGCGAGTGCGCGGACGTTTAGGCTCATTATTAGAAGCCAAAGCTCAGGGCGCGGATGTTCGTATCGTTTATTCACCGCTCGATGCATTGAATATCGCATCAAATAATCCAGACAAAAAAGTCGTATTCTTTTCACTCGGTTTTGAAACGACGATGCCAAGTGCCGCGATTACCTTGCAACAAGCGAAAAAACAGCAGTTAAAAAACTTTTTTGTGGTATGCCAAAATATTACTATCATCCCGACATTACACAGCTTATTGTCGCAAGGACAAGTAAAAATTGACGGCTTTATTGCGCCCGGTCATGTCAGCATGGTGATTGGTTCTGAACCTTACCAAGAATTGTGTGACACCTATCATAAGCCTTTTGTGATCACTGGTTTTGAACCTTTAGATATCCTACAAGCAATTTTAATGTTGGTAACACAGATTGCTGAACAACGCTGTGAAGTGGAAAACCAGTATAAACGCATTGTGCACCAACATGGCAATCTGTTGGCTCAACAGGCAATAAGCGAAGTATTCCGCTTGAAAGCCAGCAGCGAATGGCGTGGATTGGGCGAAATTGCCGAATCGGGTGTAGAACTGACAGATGATTATCAATGCTTTGATGCAGAAGCTCATTTTGCTTGTCAGCCACATCAAGTTGCAGATGATCCTGACTCTCGCTGCGGTGATGTATTAATCGGTAAATGCAAGCCGGCGGATTGCCCATTATTTGCTAAAAAATGTAATCCAGACAATGCTTATGGTGCGTTGATGGTGTCTTCCGAAGGGGCATGTGCGGCCTATTATCAATACAGACGAGAATAAAACAATGACTGATTTTATTACAATGGCACACGGAAATGGTGGTGCCACAATGCAAGAGTTGATCCGCGATTATTTTGTCGAGGCATTTGATAACCCAATACTTTCACAAGGCGAAGATCAGGCTCGCATTGCTTTACAAGAGTTGAATGCTTTAGGTGGGACTCTGTCATTTTCTACCGATAGCTTTGTGATTGATCCGATTTTTTTCCCTGGTGGTGATATCGGCAAATTGGCTGTATGTGGTACAGCTAACGATGTAGCGGTATGTGGTGCTGTACCAAAATATTTATCCTGTGGTTTCATTTTGGAAGAAGGTTTACCACTAGAAACTTTAAAAAAATTGATTCAATCCATGGCAAAAGCCTGCCAGTCAGCCGGTATTCAAGTGGTAACCGGTGATACCAAAGTGGTACAAAAAGGCGCGATAGATAAAGTGTTTATCAATACGGCAGGCATTGGTGTGATTCCAAACGGACTTGACTGGGGCGTACATCGCATTCAACCAGGTGATCAGATTATCGTGAGTGGTACTTTGGGTGATCATGGTGCAACCATTTTGAATTTACGCGAAAATCTCGGTATTCAAACAGATTTATGCAGTGATTGTGCCGTGCTTGCCCCGCTTATTGATTGTATTCGTCCGATTGAAGGGGTTAAAGCTGTACGCGATGCAACTCGTGGTGGTGTGAATGCGGTACTTCATGAATTTGCACAGGCACAGAAAGTGGGGATTCAAATTGATGAAACGATTTTACCGATTCGTCAGGAAGTACGCGGTATTTGCGAATTACTCGGTTTGGATGCATTAAATTTTGCTAATGAAGGTAAATTGGTGATTGTGGTGGATAAAGAAAAAACAGCAGAAATTCTGACCGCACTTCGTCGCCATCCATTAGGTGAAAATGCGACCGTAATCGGCGAGGTAACGACTGATGGCAAAGTTCGTGCTGTTGGTCTTTTCGGTCAAAGTCGTTTATTAGACTTACCACGCAACGAACCTTTACCACGAATTTGTTAAGCAAAAACCGGTTTAATTTAAAATTAAACCGGTTTTAGTTTATCAATTGATATATAGAGAAGAGTGATTATTTTTTCCAAATAACGTGGAATTCACGATCTTCTTCTCGGTGTGAAATTAAGAATTTTGCAAACACATCATCCATTTCATCTTTCTCATTCACTAACCCTACCCAAACTTCAGCAAAAGCGTCAGGATCGATTAACACCCCAATTTCTTGTTCCCAATCGTCTGCTGTTTCGACAAACTCGACAGCTCCACGATCTTCAAATTGCAGATTGAATAGCATAATATCAGCGGGATCGAGATTTTCACCTGCCATCTCTAAGAAAATATCATAAGCAAGATCAATCGCTGCATCGGGATCGAGTTTTTGAATATCAGTTGTCATTGGGTTTTCCTTCATTAAGTCAATTGTGCGTATGATACCGCAAGAAATACAAAACAAAAAGTGCGGTCAAATTTATCATTATTTTTGGCCGCACTTATTTTTAGTTGCCGTAATTAGCCCGTATTCCGCATACCTGCGGCAATACCTGTGATGGTAATCATCAAGGCTTGTTCGACATCAGAGCTTGGGTTTTCAGGCGATTCACGGAAACGACGGAGCAATTCCACTTGAAGGAGATTAAGTGGATCCGTATAAACATTACGTAACGCAATAGAATCGGCGATCCACGGCAAGTCCGCCATTAATTCATCTTTGTGAGAAAGCGAAAGCACGGTTTTAATATCCGCATTGAGTTGATTACGCAGATTTTCACCTAAGTACCAAAGTTCTTTTTTCACTAAGTTATGATCATATTGTTCTGAAAGCCAAGTATCGGTTTTACTGAACACCATTTCTAACATGCCCACACGAGTAGAGAAGAATGGCCACGCTTTACACATTTCTTCAATGATATGACCTTTGCCTTCATCCACAATTTTTTGAATTGCCGCCCCTGCACCAAGCCATGCTGGTAGCATTAAACGGTTTTGCATCCAAGCAAAAATCCATGGAATGGCACGTAAGCTTTCTACGCCACCATTTGGATTACGTTTTGCAGGGCGAGATCCAAGTGGTAGTTTAGACAGTTCTTGTTCCGGTGTAGCACTGCGGAAATAAGGCACGAAGTCTTTATCACCACGAACAACACGACGGTAAATGTCACATGAAGTAGCGGAAAGCTCATCCATGACCGCACGCCATTCTGCCTTAGGTTCAGGCGGTGGAAGTAGGTTTGCTTCCAAAATCGCACTTGCGTAAAGATCAAAGGTTTCAACTGCAACTTCGGGTAAACCCAGTTTAAAGCGGATCATTTCCCCTTGTTCAGTCACACGTAAACCATTTTTGAGTGAGCGTGGAGGTTGAGAAAGTAATGCCGCATGTGCAGGTGCGCCACCTCGACCGATTGTACCACCACGACCATGGAATAAAGTGAGTTCAATACCCAGTTCTTCGGTTAAATTGACTAATGCTTCTTGTGCACGATATTGTGCCCATGAAGCTGCCATCATTCCCGCATCTTTGGCTGAGTCAGAATAACCAATCATCACCATTTGATGATTGTTAATCACGCCACGATACCAACCAATATTAAACAATTGACGCATGACACCTTCAGAGGCATCTAAGTCATCTAAGGTTTCAAAAAGTGGTACGACAGGAATGTGATAAGGCACGCCCGCTTCTTTTAATAATAAATGCACAGCAAGCACATCAGAGGCACTTCTTGCCATTGAAATAATATAGCAAGCAATCACGCCTTGTTTTTGTTGGGCAATGACTTTACACGTATCTAAAATCTCTTGGGTTTCAGCAGACGGCTCCCAATGGGCTGGAATTAATGGACGGCGAGAATTTAATTCACGTACCAAGAAAGATTGTTTTTCAGCTTCGTTCCATTGTGCATAATCACCAATACCAAGATAACGGGTGATTTCAGCAATCGCATCGGTATGACGCGTGCTTTCTTGACGGATATCCATTTGTGAAAGCGTGACCCCAAAACAGCGAATGCGATGCAAAATATCTAATAATGAACCATTGGCAATAATCCGCATGCCACACGCCATTAATGATTGATAGCAATCATAGAGCGGTTCCCAAAGTTGATTATCTTCCATGATGATATCCGCTTGGCTTACGCGTGGTGGACGATTAGCCATGCAATCTTCAAAGTAATCAAGGGTCGCGATAAGTTTTTCACGAAGTTGTTTGACCACAAAACGATAAGGCTCTAAATGCTCACCATATTTTGCGGTAAATTCTGGCGTGCATTTCACCATTGATAATTCATCGGTAAGGGATTTGATGTCATTTAAGAATAAATCCGATGCTTTCCAACGAGCAAGATAGAGCACTTGTTGGGTTATTTTTGAGGTAACAAACGGGTTACCATCACGGTCTCCCCCCATCCAAGAAGAAATTCTGACAGGGCGTAAGCCCACAGGTAAATCGTAGCCTAAGAATTCACGAGCATGTTCATTTAATTGACGTAAGAATTCTGGTACTCCTTGCCATAGGCTGTTTTCAATCATGGCGAAGCCCCATTTTGCTTCATCGAATGGGGTAGGGCGAACAGTACGGATTTCATTAGTATGCCAAGCTTCAGCAATTAAACGAAGCAACAGACGTTCAATAATGCCGCGTTCTTTCGGCGTTAAATCATCGTGCTCTAATTTACTTAAGCATTTATTGATTTCAACGTGTTTATGGACTAAAGAACGACGTGTAGTTTCGGTTGGGTGTGCCGTTAATACAAGCTCAATAAGTAAGTTTTCAACGGTTTTGTAAACCTCTTCTTTTGAGGCATTTTGTGCTTTTAAACGTTGAAATAAAGCACTCAAAGAACGGTTAGAGGACTGTAAATCTTTATGTTGGCGAGAGACCGTTTGGTATTGTTCAGCGATATTCGTCAGATTAAGAAAATGGCTGAATGCACGCGCAACGGGAATAATGTTTTCGTTAGAAATGGTGGAAAGGGTATCCAACAATGTTTTACGGGCTTGGCTATCGCCCGCTCGAGATTGTTTGGACAATTGGCGAACCTTTTCAATCAAGGTAAGAATGTCTTCGCCTTGTGCATCATTAATGGTTTCCCCAAGAAAACGCCCTAACATATTAATATTATGGCGGAGAGTGCGATACTCATTAGTCATATGAACTCCGATAAAGAAAAATAAAATAAAACCAGGAGAGATATAATCAAAAATATGTATCGGGATCAAATGCTATACGTCGAAAACTTGTATTAAATCAAAAAAGCTGAAAATAAGTAAAAAAAAGACCGCACTTTTTTAGATAAAATTTAAAGTGCGGTCAAAAAATTTAATGTTTATGCAAGTGTACGGACTGATTTTCGTAGTACCAATTCTGGATGGATCGCAATACGATGTTTTTCGTGGCTGTCGTTATCTTTATTGGCGATTCGTTCAAATAACAGATTAACCGCCTGTGCACCTAAACGTGATTTAGATTGGTGAATCGTGGTGAGTGGCGGTGCATAGAAACGTGATGAGTGAATATTGTCATAGCCAATAATCGAAATATCATCAGGCACGCGCAAGCCTTTTTCTGTAATAGCAGAAATTGCACCTAATGCCATCACATCATTACAGCAGAAGACAGCAGTAGGTAGGCTGTCTTGTACGAGAATTTTATTCATACACTCGTAACCATCTTCAGGCTCGAAGAAACCTTCCATAATCCAATTTTCATGAATTGGCAGATTGGCTTCATTCATGGCTTTCACAAAACCTTCATAACGTGTTCTTGCGGTAGTTTTATCCAATTCCCCCGCAATAAGACCAATAGCTTTATGACCACAATCAATTAAGTGCTTAGTCGCAATATAACCGCCCGTAAAGCTGTTATCTTCAATGACATCTGTATCAGTATTAGGCCCCCAGTCCATTACAACCATTGGTATGTCAGCTGCGTTAGAAAGGATATCAAGTGAATGGGATGTATATTCAGAACACATGACTAATAAGCCATCTACACGTTTTTTGGCAAGCATGTCTAAATGGTTTTTAATCTTTTCTGGATCATTTTGTGTGTTACATAAAAACAATGAATAGCTTTGGCGATAACAATGATCTTCAACGGCATGAATGATTTCAGCAAAATAAGGGGATTCACTAGTGGTAACAATCATCCCAATAGATTTTGTCGTATTGACTTTCAAACTCCGCGCAACAGCACTAGGTGAATATTTCAAGTTTTTAATGGCTTGCATCACCGCTTCTTCGGTTTCTTTTGCTACAAAACGGGTTTTATTAATTACATGGGAAACTGTGGTAGTTGAAACACCAGCCATCTTCGCGACATCTTTAATTGTTGCCATAATTTTGCCTCTAGAAAATTTTTTCTATTATAAAGATTGAAACTAAAGAGGTTAAGCAGATTATAAAAATTTTTTGAAAAAACGTACTTTATTGTTAGAATAGGATATCTTTAACTAAACAAGTGGGAAATTAAAATGGGTGATTTTGGTTACGCGATGCTAACAGTAGTACTTTCTTTAAGTGTTGTAGTTGGTTTAGCTGTTGCAATTTTTTAATAGAAAGAAAAACATATTTAGGATTAACCGCGCTTTAAGCAATTAAAGTGCGGTTATTTTTTTGGTTGTTTTTTGTCTCCGAGCTAAAAGCAATGCCAACTGGCTATTTCTTTAGTATAATTTGCAACTATTTTCGTTTGTTGCAATCAAAATAACGCAAAAACTAAATTGAGATAATGATGAATAAATATTTGATTTCACTAGATAAAGATGTTCAGCGTCGTGAGCTGTTTTTTGCTCAACCTGATACCGCCGATTTTGCTGTATTTTCAGCGATTAATACCATGCAAAAAGAGTGGGATGAATTGGCTGAAGTATTCAATCCAACGAAGTTTGAACAGCATTATGGACGCAACGTCACAAAAGGCGAAATTGGTTGTACATTAAGCCATTTAGCGGTTTATCGTCAGATCGTAGAAGATCAAAATGTGACGGAAAATGACTATGCGTTAGTCTGTGAAGATGATGCGTTATTTAACGCTAATTTATCGCCAAACACAACCGCACTTTTAACCGAAAAATGCGATGCAGATATTGTATTAATCGGGCAGTCAAAAATTGCGGAATTTGATGATGTGGAATTGGAAATTAATTATCCGACAACCTTCTCATTTTTACGTCAAACAGTGGGTGATGTCACCGTAGCTTACCCATATAAAAGTTATTTTGCAGGCACGGTAGCATACTTAATTAAAAAATCAGCGGCACGTGCATTTTTAAAGCAACTCAAACAAGAAAAGCCGTTTTGGCTTGCTGATGATTTCTTATTATTTGAAACCCAATTCCAGATTAATAACAATGTGGTTCGTCCGCTTGTGGCCATTGAAAATCCACAATTAGTGAGTAATTTGGAAGCGATTCGTGGTTCAAAATCTAATAATTTAGTGAAGAAATTAATTAAATATCCGCTCAAAAAAATCTTAGCGGTGAAAAAGAATTTAGGAAAATAACGTAAAAATGACCGCACTTTTTAACCTTTTTTATCTTTACGATCCTTGGCTGTTCCATGTCGTACGAATGTCATTCGTCGCGGGCTTGGCTGCATTGGTTGTTTTGGCTTATCAGTACATTAAAAAGCAGAAACCGCAAGGCATCATTCTGCCTTTAGACAGTCTTGCTGTTTTAGGTGGATTGATTGTTTTCAGTGTGATTCCGTTATTACTTAATGGCACAAAAGATCTTTCAGTTATCACCATGTATGTGAAGGAATTGATTTTATTCCTCTTAGGCGTGGGACTGTATAATGCGTTTTATGCCAATGCAAACGGACAACAACGAGTCGTGCGAGATTTGCAAATTGGTGTTGTGGTGCAATTTGCAGTGGGCATCATTGGCTTGCTCGGCGCATCATTTATGATCGATTTCTTGCTTTCAACCAATGCAGTGTTGCCCGCACGTTTTTATGGTTCAGAGCAGGAATATCGCCTATATAACATCACCGCAACGGCTTTTTTCCAGTTGAGTTTATTCTATTTAATGCTGTTGCATTTCTTGCTCGCTTACAACGCTAAACATAATACACTTCCAAGTATTTTAGTGTTTTTTATGCTATGTATCGGATTAATTTCAGGACGCACATTCCTTCTGTTATCCGTCGTAAGCATTTTAGTGTATTTCAAATGGCGTTATGTGCCATCACTCATTGCATTCGCCGTTTTAGTCTTATTATTGGCGTATTTCTTACCAGAAAATCCTTATGTGGCACATGCTTTAGAACCCGTGATCAATTTATTGCACGGAGCAGGATTCGTCAGTTCGTCAACCGATACGTTGATGAAAAACCACCTGTTCATGCCAACGCTTAAACAGTTTATTTATGGTGATGGGATGTATATGACCGGTGAGTTAGAAGTTGGCCGTTACTATGGGCATACGGATTCTGGTTTCTTACGCCAAATTCTTTATGGTGGCGTGTCTTATGCTTTAGTGTGTTTTGCCGTGACATTCTATTTTGTACACAAAGTCGCCTTAAATTGGTTTGATGGCAGCTGGAAATTTATTCTTTCTGCTTTCGTGATTTTAGCGTTCTGTAACATCAAAGCGGATACCTTTGCTTTCCCGGGCATTATGTTTGTCATGCTGATGTTCTTATCGCTTTTTGGCACTCACGGTAAACAACTTATTTTATTTAAACAAAAGGAGCCGAAAGATGTTTAGTATCATCGTGCCTTCTTATAATCGGAAAGAAGAAATTCCTGCGTTATTGGAAAGTTTAACCAAGCAAACCACTTATAATTTTGATGTGGTGATTGTGGATGATTGTTCTAAAGAACCCGTTGAAGTGACACAATCTTATCCATTTGCAGTTAAAGTTATTCGTAACGAAACCAACCAAGGGGCAGCAGAAAGCCGTAATATCGGGGCAAGAAATGCCGATAATGATTGGTTGTTATTCCTTGATGATGATGATCGTTTTGCAAATGATAAATGTCAGAAATTAGCCGATGTGATTACCGAGCATGCTGATGTTAACTTTGTTTACCATCCAGCTAAATGTGAAATGGTGAATGAAGGCTTTAGCTATGTGACCAACCCAATTGAGCCACAAGAGATCAGCGTTGAACGAATTTTACTGGCGAATAAAATTGGTGGTATGCCGATGATTGGGGTGAAAAAAGATCTGTTTTTAAAAATTGGCGGATTATCAACCGCACTTCGTTCATTGGAAGACTATGATTTCTTGCTGAAACTTGTGCAAGATCCTACGTTTAAAGCGTGTAAAGTAGCAGAACCATTAACTTATTGTACGTTCCATACTAAGCGTTCTAGCGTATCAACGGATACGACTAATACGCAAAAAGCGATTGATTATATCCGTGAAAATTATGTGAAAACGGCAGAGCAAGAAAAGAATTTTGCCATCAACGCACAATATATGTTGGCTTACCCACATATAATGAATTTATCCCGTAAAGCGGCTTTTTACTATTTTGAGATTTTTAAATTAACGAAAAGTATTAAGCAGCTAATTATTGCCTTTGTGGTTCTAATTTCACCTAAATTGGCAATTAATTTGAAACGGTTTATATAGATAACTTATTAGATAGAGAAGTATGAAATTTTCAGTTTTAATGTCCTTATACGTTAAGGAAAATCCACAATATTTAAGAGAATGTTTTGAAAGTTTAGTGGCTCAAACCCATCCAGCAGATGAGATCGTATTGGTGTTTGATGGTGCGGTAACACCAGAATTGGAAGCCGTGGTTGCTGAATTCGAAACCAAATTACCCTTAAACTTAGTGAAGTTGCCAAAGAACTTAGGCTTAGGCAAAGCACTCAATGAAGGATTAAAACATTGTTCTCACGATTGGGTCTTCCGTATGGACACAGATGATATTTGTGTGCCAGAGCGTTTTGCGAAACAAGTGGCGTTTATTGAGCAACATCCGGATACGATTATTTTTGGTGGGCAGATTGCTGAGTTTGGCGAAAATATTCAAGACATCGTGGCATATCGTCATGTGCCGACTGATGCACAAGATATCGTTAAATTTACGCAAAAACGTTGTCCGTTCAATCACATGACGGTGGCATATCAAAAAAGTGCGGTCATTAATTGTGGTGGATATGAGGATTTACAGGAAGATTATTACCTGTGGATTAAGCTTGTAGCACAAGGTCAAAACGTGGCAAACTTGCCGGACATTTTAGTTTATGCCCGCGTGGGTAATGGCATGGTCGGGCGTCGTCGAGGTTTAAACCAAGCGAAAGCAGAATGGCGTTTATTTAAATTGAAACACCGCTTAGGTATTCAAGGTTTATTTTCAGGCCTATTCACCTTTGTCTTGCGTTCAGGTTCTCGCTTATTACCAACCTCGTTATTGAAAGCGGTTTATAACCAATTTTTACGCAAATAATGCGATATTTTGATAATTAAAAAAGGAAAACAAATGAATTTAATCTCAACGTTAAAAATGACGGCATTATCGACCGCACTTTTATTAGTGGGCTGCTCGAGCGTTTCAATGGTAAATAGTAGTGCTATTTATAGTAAACCGAGAACTTTAAATAACTTCAATGATTATGTACAGTTTTTAAAAGGTAAAGCAGCGGCTGAAGGTGTATCGGCTTCAGTATTAAATGCGCAGAATAATATTCAGTATATGCAAAAGGCCGTGGATTTAGATCGTGCACAAGCGGGTAGAAGTAAACGTAGTGCAGATAAACCTCAATTACCCAATCCAAACGGCACAACCAATTATTTGAATAAAGTACTGACTCAAAACAAAGTGGATATTGCCGCAGAGCGTTATTGGGAAGTCCAAGCGCCATTACAACAAGCAAGCCAACGTTATGGTGTTCAACAGGAATATATCCTTGCCTTATGGGGTATGGAAAGTAGCTTTGGTCACTACCAAGGTCGCTATGATGTGCTTTCCGCTTTAGCCACATTAGCATTTGATGGCAGACGTGAAGCCTTATTCAGTAAAGAATTTGTGAATGCGATGAAAATGTTAGAACGTGATCATATTCAACGTCACAGAATGTTAGGCTCTTGGGCGGGCGCAATGGGACAAACTCAATTTATGCCAAGTGCATTCTTGAATTATGCGGCAGATGGTAATAATGATGGTGTGAAGGACATTTGGACGAACCAATTTGATGCGTTTGCTTCAATTGCAAATTATCTTCACACTGTAGGTTGGGATAACAAATTGCCTTGGGGCGTTGAAGTCACATTAAATCAACCATTAGATTTATCGCTTTCAGGCATTGAGAAAAACAAAGCTCGTTCATTAAGTGACTGGCAATCCAAAGGTATCACCTTAGCGAGCTTCAGCCAACAAGAACAAGATAAATTGACCGCACTTTCGCAAGCCGATCTTTGGTTAGTTCGTCCCGATAAAGAAGTTGGCCGTGCATTCTTGGTCTCCAATAACTACCGCACAATTTTAGATTGGAACAAATCAAACTATTTCGGCGTGAGTATTGGTATGTTTGCTGATCGCATTAAGATGGCCACCGGCTTGTAGAAAATTATTTTCCTTTTATAATCCAGCAAAGCTTTGTTGGATTATTTTTTATCTATAATTTGAATATTTGGAGAACACGATGCAAAAAAAATGGCTTTCTATTTTATTGTTTGCACCTTTGATACAGAGCAATTATACCTTAGCTGATCAAGCTAAAGGAAAAGAATTGAATTATCAAGGATTGGGTGAAGTGCTGTTTTTTGATAAATCGCTTTCTTTTAATAAAACACAAAGCTGCTCAACTTGTCACAACCCGGGTACGGCCTTTGTGGATCAACGTAAAAATTCGGCAAATCAAATGGTCTCCGAGGGAGATAATCCGCATCTTCATGGTAATCGCAATGCCAACACGGCACTTTATGCGATGTTTTCACCAGATTTTCATTTTGATGAAAAAACTCAAGATTATGTTGGCGGACAATTCTGGGATGGGCGTGCAAAAGATTTAGCCGAGCAAGCAGGTGGTCCACCTATTAATCCAGTGGAAATGGGCATGCCAGATAAAAAATCGATTGTCGAACGTCTAAAAGCAAATTCAATTTATTACAAGGCAATTACAGATATTTATGGTGAAAGTATTTGGGCTGATACCGACAGAATCTATGCCATTATGGAAAAAGCCATTGCAGAGTTCGAAAAGCATGAATTATTTGCGCAATTCTCTTCAAAATATGATCGTGCATTAAAAAATGAAGCGGAATTGACCGCACTTGAATCGGAAGGTAAGGCATTATTTTTCGATAAAACACGAACAAACTGCAGTAATTGCCATCAATCAAGTGACGCGAATTCAGTAAAAGAGACCTTTACGAATTATCGCTATTACAATATCGGCGTGCCAAGTAACCAAGCGTTAATTAAGTTAAATAAACTTGCGGCTGATTATGTGGATAATGGACTATTGGATAATCCAATGGTAAAAGGCGATGAAAAGCAAAAAGGTAAATTTAAAGTGCCAACATTGCGTAACATTGGTGTCACAGCACCTTATATGCATAACGGCGTTTTCCGTGATTTAAAAACCGTTTTGCTATTTAAAGACAGTTTTAATAATCCTAATCGTAAAATCAATCCTGAAACAGGAAAAGCGTGGGATAAAGCCGAATATGCTCCAACCATTAATCCTGATGTTTTAAAAGCCAAACCGCTTACAGATGAAGAGATTAATGCATTAGAAGCATTCTTAAAAACGTTAACTGACGAAGCTTACGAAGAATAATTATCAGATTAATCTATTAGAATAAGTTTACACCTATACGAAACAGAAAAATCTGATTACTATAATGGTATTACATGATTTAAGTCTTGCCGCTCAATTTTCAGATGAGTTGATTTTACTTGGTGAAGATAAAGTGCAAGGCGTAGGCGATGCTCATCATGTTTTACAAGTCGAAACCATTAATCGTTTGTATCATGTAAACGTTGAATTATTGCAATGTAGTGCCGGTTTGCAGTGGTTCGTCCACAACGTAAATCAGCACATTCTTAAGAAGGAAATGAAAATGAAGAAAATTGTACTTGCAGCATTAGTAGGTTTAAGTTTTACTGCTCAAGCCGCACATTATGACATTAAAATGTTAAATTCAAATAGTGAAGGCTCAATGGTTTTTGAACCGGGTTATTTAAAAGTTCAACCAGGAGATACAGTGACATTTCGTCCAGAAAATAAAAGCCACTTTGTACACAGTAAAGCGATTCCTGAAGGTGCACAAAAATTCCAATCTGAAGAAGATCAAGAGCTTACGATCACTTTAGATAAAGAAGGTGTGTATGTTTATAGTTGTCCAGTACACCGTTCAATGAATATGAATGGTGTGATTCAAGTGGGTGATAATCTACCAAACAAAGAACAAGCGGAGAAAGTGGTGAAAGATCTTGAGAAGAAATCCATGACGAATAAAGGTCGTCTTGAAAAATATTTTGCTCAAGTAAAATAATTATTGAAATCGATGCGCCAGTTTAATGATTGGCGCATCTTATTTTATAGGTAGATGCTGTCTAGCTATAAATAAAAAAACCTTACTTGTTACAGTAAGGTTTTTTTCATCTTTAACGCTTAATTATTTTGCAGCTGGAGCAGCTGGTGCTGCAGGTGCAAATTTTTGTGCTAAATCAGCACCGTCTTTTTGTAATTTAGCGACTGCAGCTTGTAGTTTTTCAACTTTAGCTTGGTAAGCTTTAGTTTGTTCTTCAGTTGGTGCTTTAGTTGCTAAGTTTAATTGATCAACTAATAATTCACTTGATAACGCAAGTACTTCTTTATTTTGATCTTTGATGTTTTTCACTGAAGGTGAAGCAACTTCTAATTTATCTAAGCTTGCAATAGTATCTTCAACAGTTTTGTTGAAAGTTTTGATTGCTTCTTCAATTTTCTTTTCATCTTTTGCTTCAACCGCAGCAGCTAAATCAGATTGAAGTTTTTGTTGTGCAGTCATTTGAGCTTGAGCTTGGCTTGCATTCCATTCAAGTAATTTGTTGTAGTCAGCTTGTTCTTGAGCAGGAGTTGCTTCAGCTGGTTTAGCCGCTTCAGCAGGTTTTGCTGCTTCTTGTTTAGCTTCTGGCGCAGGCTGAGTAGTTTCAGGTTTTGCCGGAGCTGGTTTATCTGCTGGTTTATCACAAGCAGTTAAGAATAATGCAAATAATGCAGTTGCACTGATTTTAGTAAATTTGTTCATAAACAATCCTTTATTGATATATAAAAAACTTCTTAGCTTATAAAAATTAAGCCCTTTTTAAGACCTTGTATTTTAAAATTAGTTTAAAAAAATTTCAAAAACTATTTTAGTGTTTGAATATATTCACTTAAATTATGAATATCTTGTTCACTTAAACGTTGTTTTGCAGGGCTTCCTGCGCTAGGAATATTTCCTGCTTTTCGTTCTGAAAGTGCGGTTGAAATTTCTTCTGGTTTTAGCTGATTAATGATTTTTGATTCACCCATTGCTGGTTTTTCGCCTTGTTTTCCATGACAAGTTGCACAAGACCGTTTATATACCTTTTCTGCTTTCACTAAGTCAGCTTCGGCAGAAAGGGCTGGAGCCGCAAATAAAAAGCCTAAAACGGGTAAAAAAATAGAGAGTAAGTAAATTCGTTTTTGCATTTTGGCTAGCCTTTAAATAATTTATCTAAATCTGCTGCGGGAATCGCCCCTTCATATTTAGCCTGAATATTGCCTTCAGGTGTGATCACAAAGCTTGTTGGCGTGCCAATAAGCTGATAGCGTTCCGCTGTGATTTTTAATTGGTCTTTGATAACTGGCAGCATAAGCTGACGTTTGGCGACTACGGCTTTGGTATCCACTTTATCACCATCTACGTTAATAGCGATAAGTTGAACTTTATTTGGATTAGCTTCAGCCAATTTTTCAAATTCTTTTAACTCAGCGACACATCGACCACAGGTTTCAGACCAGAATGTCAGTAGGCGAGTGCCTTGCCAATTATCAAGTTTCACCTCTTTACCTTGTAAATCATAGGCAGCGATGTCTGGCGCTTTTTGACCAATAGCCGCAACTTCGTCTTTACAAGAAACGCTGCCAAAAATGACCGCACTTATCGCAAGTAGTTTTACGAATTTATTTTTCATGAATGTCCTCTTTTACAAATTTTCCGTGGTGGAGATAAATAACACGATTGGTTAACTCACTCAATTCAGGATTGTGTGTAACCATCACAATGGTTCTACCTTGACGATTTAACTCTTGTAGTAAATCCAGTACAAGCGCTTCATTTTTTTCATCGAGGTTACCCGTAGGTTCATCGGCAAAAATGACCGGAGGTTGGTTCACTAATGCACGAGCAATACATACCCGTTGTTGTTCGCCTCCGGAAAGTTGGCTTGGACGGTGATCAATACGATGACCTAGTCCCACTTGCTCGAGTACCGCTTTAGCCGCCGCTTCATCAATCACACTGTGATAGTGCTGTGCGAGCATCACATTTTCAAGTGCGGTCAAATAAGGAATTAAATGGAATTGTTGGAAAACTAGACCAATTTTTTCCGCTCGGAAACGTTGGCGACCTACTTCATCCAGTTGGGCTGCATCGACACCATCTAAAATGACTTTACCTTCACTGGCGGTATCTAAACCGGTCAGAATATTCATGAGCGTGGTTTTACCGGAACCCGATGCCCCCATGATGGCAATAAATTCACCTTGGCGAATTTGAATATTAATATCTTCTAAAGCAGTGACTTGCCCGAATCGTTTATATAAATGTTGCGTTTCAATCACAAATTCACTCATTTTATTCCCCTTTCAACACATTTGCGGTTTGAATATTTAAAGCGCGTTTGGTTGGTACAATCACCGCAATAAAGGCAACCAATAACGATAAGACGATAGTAATAGGAATAACCGGTAGACGCATATCAATGTAAGATTTAAATACGGTTAATCCAAGTAATTGTGCCAAAATGTAGCCGAGAATCAGTCCCGCAACAATAGCACAAAGTGCAATGATCAGAATCTCAGTACTAATCTGTTTAATGATGTCACTTTGTTTAGCACCTAAGGCTTTTTGTAGTGCAAATTCTTTTGCTCGCTCACCAACAATCGCAATCAACGTGGTGTTCACACAAAGGGTAGCGAGAATCAAAATGACTAATGAGATTAAGCCCATCAATCCTTTAATTTTATCTAAAATCTGCCCTTCAGACGCTGAGACTTTTCGAATTGATCGAGCAGTTAGATCGAGTTGGCGTTGCATAATGTCTTGGGCAAATTGTGCAACGTTACCTTGTTCATTTTTGACATTGAGCAAGGCGTTGTTTGCCAATCCTTCTTTATCTAACCAACTTTGTGCAAATTCTAAGCTAACGATTAACATGTTGTCTGTGGCATCGCCTGCCTCAACAATACCTTTTATCGTGAATTCATGTTTTTCGACGGCATTTTTGGAAAGCTTTAACTTACTCCCAACGCCTAAATTAAGACGTTCAGCTAAGGTTTTACCAATCATGGCATGGCGATCGTCAAAATTCACATTAATGGACGAACCGGTAATTTGCCAATAAGGCGCGAGCACACGCATATCTTCAAACCACACGCCCATAATCACGATTTTTTCTAAATCACTTCGTGCAACACCATATAAATAAGGGCTGGCAGCGGTGATAAAATTATCCGGTGCATGATGAAGAATTTGTTTTAATTGGCGTTCTTTCATCAAACCACCATTGGCAGCCCCAATGTAAAAGTTTGCCCCGAAAGTACGGAGCTCTTGGCTCATTTTGGTATTAATATCAAAATATACTGCAGCCATTGCGGTCACAATGGACGCACCGACAGTCAACGCAGAGAAGATAATAAATACCCGTTGTAAACGTAGGCGTAATGCTTGGAAGATTAAACGCCAAAACATACTTTTATTGGCGGCCATACAGCACCTCCACAGGGTAAAGTTTGGCAATACGATGGGCTGGGAACCAAGTGCCCACCACAGCAATTAAAATAGACAGCATCAATACGCAAGGGATGACAATCCAAGCGAAACTCAGTGGTACGCCAAATAGCGCTGAACCAATAAATCTTGCTAAGCCCCAACCTGCAATACAACCAAGAGTGCCACCAATTAAGGCACTGATAATGGCTTCACAATAAAATAATAAAGCAATTTGCCATTGGTATGCGCCTAAAGCCTTCATTAGACCAATTTCTTTTGAGCGCTCAATGATCCCAGTACTCATTAATGAGGCAATGCCCATAGCAGCGGCGATTAAGGCAGCAAGAGTCACGACAGCAAGCAATAACTGGATTTTACCAATGACTACACCTTCTGATGCGGCAACCTGCCAAATTGGGCGAACAATAGCACCAGAGATAGCTTCTTCTAACTGATGTGAAATAGACGAAACATAAGCTGTACAATACCAACGATCGTACTCTTCAGCATCCAATGCATCGGTATTGGCACGTGCTTTGCGAGAAAGATCATTTTCCGGAACAGTAAGCGCAGACACTTTAACCGCTTGAATTTTTCCTTCTAAACCTAGTAATTTTTGCACGGCATTGAGTGGCATGACTAATTGATTATCTTCAGCGCCCCCAGTAGATAAAATCCCGGTAATTTCAACCGCACTTTGATTATCAAGTTCATCATTTTGATAGTGGAGCTTGATTTTATCGCCTTGTTTTAACCCAGTTCGTTGTGCTAATTGTTCACCAATGATCGCAGGAATAAATTCACCTTCAGGCATTTCAAGATCGTTTACCCATTCTCCTTGAACATGCCAATAAGGGCTAATAATTTTTTGGCCAGTATGGAAATCGTCTTCGTCTGGTACAGGAATGTTGTGATCGAAAAATGTACCAAGCACATTAATTTGTTCAAGTGCGGTCGATTTTTCATACGTTTTTGCAGAAAGAATTTCTGCTTTCACATCTGCACTTAATAATGGCGCAAATCCCACAATGTTATTTCGCCAGAAAATATCTTTAATATTCGGCAGTTCTTTTTCATCGAGGAAATCTTGGCTACTTAAATCTGTGTTATGGCTGAGTTCGCCAGGCAAGGCTGCATTGCTCGCAGGTTCAACTAAAATATTGGCACCGTAAGATTTTAGTTCTTTCGCCATTTTGTCGCCGATATCAATAGAAACAGCTAATAGCGCAGAGACTAATCCCGCAGCCAAGAAAATAGTCACCACGGCTAAAAATTTACGTTTTATGCTAAAACGCCAAGATTGGAATAACATTCTTGCTAGCATTATTCCCCCTTACCTAAATATTTTTCAGGGTTATCACGGAATAAATCAAGATTTTTCTCGCTTTCAAAGAAGTAAGTCTTACCTTCGTAATTATATTTGTGCTCTGTTTTAGTGTTTTTCATTTGGGTGCCACTAATAGGATCTTTTACATCGATTTCAACAATCGTGCTAAATAAATTCAGCCCTTCTTCTAAGCTGGTTCGATTAATGAGAATTTCAGTCTCAGTTTGTTGCCAATCTTCAATCGGTACAGGATTACAGCCACCCGGTTTACCAATAGATGGAATAAACATATGTACGCCGCAACCCACGCAAACGACTTGGTTACCTTCCATCACATAGCCTTGGTCACCACAAAGCAAGCAGGCATCAAATACTGCGGCTAAGCTCAATTTATCTGGCTGACGATTAATGACAAAGAAACGCACAGCTTTACCATCATCAGCAATCCAAACAAAACGGTGTAATTTGCCGTCTTTTACTTGCTCAATCGGAATGCGAACTTGTTGCTTGTCATCTAAGGTAACAGGAATTGCTTCTGAAAGTTGTGGGGGACGAGAAGCAATTTGCTCCCAATAAAGTTGCGTTGCAAAAGTAATCGCTAAAGCTAAATAGCCCCAACCGAGTAGGTGAGAAGAGGTACGTAATGCAGCTAATTTTTGGCGTTTTTCAATCGGTTCTTGTGTGGTATTAACTTGTTGCTTGCGTGATAAATGAATTTTGCCGTAAAAGATGGCAAGTACAACTAAGAGCAATGTTGCACAGATGTAATTTAACCAACGAGTGATTTCGCCTGATTTCGCAACAAAACTTAAACGAGGCTTGGTAAGTTCAAGCACCTGAAGTTTCATTAAAATTAATAAGAGTTCACCGATAAGTGGAACAAGCAAGCAAACTAAGAGAAGGCTAATAGCACCTTTTAAAAGTGCGGTTGATTTTTGTTGTGTTTTTACCGCTTGTTTTAGAAGTAAATAGATCCAGCCTTGTAAGCATAGACAAAAAACAAAGGCAAAAATGACCGCACTTATATGTAAGATCGAATCGGTATTGATAACATCAGTAGAAACGAGAGCGGTAATGTTAGGATCTTTTGCCCAGAAGCTTCCAGCGATGAGCATTAATACCGTTTGCCAAAAGGCAGGTAAGCGACCTTTGCCGAAAATTAAACATAAGGCAAAGATAGTCAACAGCGTCAATATCACGCCATTAACGATTAAATTGGTGATTTGTCCCGTAGGTAAACTAAGGCGCAGTACGATACCGGCAATAAAACCGAATAGGCTAAGCCAAATTATTTTTTTCGCACTCACAGTGGATTGTTTACTGTGATAAACACCGAGCAATAATGAAAAAGGTAAAAGTGCTTGAAGCAGGAAAGTAAAAAAATAATTCATAGTTTGACCATTTAATAGGATAAAACAGACGATATTTTAAGGTTAAATGAAATGCTATTGCCTTCCCCTGAAATACAAGGGAAGGCAAGTCGGTAAAATCAATGTTTACCTGAGATTATTTGATGCCAGTGAATTTGAATTCATAGCTTACATCAAATGGTTTCCACCAACGACCTACACCCGTTTCAGAGTCGGTATGACGGTGCATACCCGCTTTTGATGGAGGATCGATGTGGTAAGTTAATTTATAGTTACCTACGCCCATCATTTTCACGTTTGCACCGTAGTGAGGACCATCCCCCGCTACCATTGGCATGAAAGTACCTTCTTGTTTTTCACCCGTATCAGCATTTACCAAAGTATAGTTGATGGTTAAGTAAGGCATCCATTCACCATCACCAAAGCCATTTTTGTTACCTTTTACTGCGTGGATATCCGCTTCTAAGTGAATATCTGATTTTGCCGCAGGTAAACCCATACCACGAGGTTCCATATCGATTGGTTTGAGATAAACCGCCGCAATTTCCATTTCATTCATGGTTACCGCTTCACCGATTGGGTACTCTTGGAATGCGTTTGCAGTAGACGCGGTAAAAATACCCGCAAATAATGCTGTTGCTAAAAGTGCTTTTTTCATTGTTTTTCTCCTAAAGGATTGTTGGGTATTACGCGGCTTTTTTGCTTTGATATTTCATAATAAACAGAGCAAATACGGCTGCGATGAGTAAGATTGCTTGTGGGATTAGGGTTTCCATATAAGGATAAATACCTAACCACGAAATTTCAGGCACACCGCTAATCAGCGTTGGCTCGAAAAGTTTGCCTTCAATGAGTTCTAAAACAGATTTACCGGCGAATACAAAGGCCATTAAATACATGAAAGAACCCGTGAACATAAAGAATGGTTTAAGCGGTAATTTCACCACGGTATAACGCATCACGAAGTAGCAAATGGTGAGAATAATTACACCGACAATGATACCTGCGAAAAGATAGATAAAACTGACCGCACTTTTCGCATCACCCACGAGGGCATAGTAGAACAATACGGTTTCTGCCCCTTCACGATATACGGCTAAGAAACTGGTAAGCCATAAGCCGATGAGTGAGCCAGTAGTGAGGGCAGTTGAGAGTTTGCCTTCTAAATAACGTTTCCAGTTTTGTGCTTCGACTTTGGACAATAACCAGTAGCTCATCATAAAGAGCATGACTACAGCAAAAATCATCGTAAAGCCTTCGAGCAATTCGCGGTTTTGACCGGAATTTTCAAAGATAAGTTGGAAGATAAATGCGGTAACCACACTGGCAATTAATGCCACATAAACAGATTGGCGGATAACTGGCAATTTATCTTGGTGGTTATTTTTAATTAAGTAAGTCACGATAGCCGCAACAATTAATAAGGCTTCCAAACCTTCACGAAGAATGATTAAAAGGCTATATAAGAACATAGACCAATCACTTTGTTCTCCGCCCTGTAACATATCAACCGCTTTAGTTAGATTCAGGTCTAAACCATCAGCTTGCGCTTGTAACTTATCACTTTGTTCAGCTTTCATTAAGCTGACTAGACGGGTAAAGTAGCCTTCAAGTTCCGCTTTAAAGTTGCTATCACGAGAGCCAATTTTGTTCTCCATACCACTGCTTTCAAACACATCAAAATAGGTGTCTTGTACAGAAAGAATTGCTTTTTTGCTTTCACCTTGTTGATAGAGCGCAATAGCTTGTTGAATACGTTGGTTGATCTCTTGTTTAATCTTATTCCAATCTTGCTCTTGTTGATTATCTGTTGCTTGCTGCGCTGCATTGGATTGAACATTTTGTTCTTCACGTGTCGTTGGCAGGTTAGGCAAGTTTTCTTCAATATCTTGTAATAATTGCGTACTTTGATAACCAATCTCTGTGATTTGATCGGTTTGTTCACTTAAACGGATGATGTTGTAAAACTGTTGATTAATCGCCGCTGAAGTTTCTGCAGAGCGATTTTGGCGAATGGACATTTCCATTTCTGAATTTTTATAGCCATCGTATTGCGCTTGTTGGAACAATTTTTTCGCGTTAGCGAGATCACCATTTTGATACGCTTCGAGCCCTTGAGCGAGCAAATCATCAATGGTTTTAAAACTTTGTTGCCAATAAGGGGCAATCGCTTGATTATCATAAACACCATGTTGACCATCGGCATTGAGCTGATGACCTTCAATCAATGATGGCAACACTTCTTGTAATTCTTTTTTGAGCTGATCGATTTTAGCTTGAATCTCTTGTTGTGAACTGCCTTCACCGATCATTTTACGGATCTCACCAAAAGTCGCTTCCATTTGGTAACTTTTTTGTGCCGAGAAATTGATACGAATTGGACCTTCTAGATTTTCAAACACTTCAAAATAAGCCATTTGCACTTCAGTGCGAGCATCATCAGTATTACCTTGCTGGACAAGTTGAGCGGTTTTATCTAAGCGTGACGTAATATCATTAACCCACTGTTGGTAGTCGTCTTGTGCAAAGAGTGAAGAAGAGAAGGCGAGTGAAAAAATTAAAAAGAAAAATCGAATAGAACGGAATAGCATCGCCTATTTACCTCAAATGAAATTAATTCCTATTAATAATTATACTTTGATATCAGTAAAATGACAATGAATAATTCCTATTTTTGTGATGAAGATCAAAAAATTCACAAGAGTCAGAAATGTTTAGAGGACGGTTGTATGCTTAAAAGAATAAAGCGCCTTTGTTAGGCGCTTTATGGCGATATCAAAGTGCGGTCAAAAATAAGCGAGTTTATTGAGTGGGTGCGGCTTCTTCAACAGGCGCTTTATTATCTAACACATCCCATACACTTTCTTGTTTTGGTGATTCTGGTTGTTCAGGTTGTGGCGATTGTGTAGTCTGCGCCGCTGTAGCAGTTGCCGTACTCGTCGTTGGCGCAGACGCACAGAAGTTTTGATCTTTATTTATCCACACAGGGATTGTCCGACTGCTACCACAACTCCAACTGCCGTAAGCATTAATGCCAACCCATTTAATCGTAGAAGGTTGTCCGAGTTTTAGTTTTTCAATAACGACACGGTTTAAATAATCTTTATAGATTTGTAATGCACCTGAGGCTCCCGTCAATTTGGTTTCACCGTTATCATCACGACCTAGCCAAATGGTGCTGACATTTTTACCATCAATACCGACAAACCACGTATCACGGGCATCATTGGTGGTGCCTGTTTTACCTGCAAGACGAAGATCCGCGTAATCATTTTGTAAGCTACGCGCGGTACCACGTTCTACGGTTTGTTGCATCGCATACAAGGTTTGATAAGCCGCTTCTCTCGGTACCACTTGATCCGGCACCGTATTGTGTTCGTAAATAATATTCCCTTGGCGATCAGCAATGCTTTGAATGGTACTTAACTCAATTTTGCCACCTTGATTTGCAATGGTTTGATAGAGTTTGGTCACATCATAAGGTGAAATACTATAAGAACCAAGCAAGGTTGCAGGTACTTTTGGAATCGCTACATTATCCCAGCCCATGGCTTTTTGCGTATTGATCACTTTGCTTAAACCGACTTTCATCCCAATATTTACCGTTGGAATATTCATCGAGCGAGCAAGGGCATCCATCAACATCACCGAACCGCTGTATTTGCGATCGTAGTTACGAGGTTGCCAAGGTTGGCTACCTTTAACATAAATCGTGATTGGCTGGTTTTGAATTGGCGTATTTAAACGAAATTGTTCCGGATTCATCAGTGCGGTCAAATAAATGGATGGTTTTACCAAAGAACCAATTTGACGTTTTGACATTAACGCACGGTTAAATCCGGCATATTCTGTTTGTAATCCACCTACGACAGCACGTACTTCACCCAGGTGATAATCCGCCACAATCATGGCACCTTCAAGGTGTGGATTTTTGGTTTGTAGTTGTAAATGATTGACCGTATTCACCACAGCATTTTCAGCTTGTTCCTGTTGTTTTAAATCCATAGTGGAGAAAATACGCGCACCAAGTAGCGCAGAGGTTTTATTTTCCCCTAATTGACGGCGAAGATCGGCTTGCAATGTTTGAATGAAAGCAGGGTATTTACGAGAAATTTGACCTTTAGCTTGCACGCCTAATGGACGTTTACTCAACATCTCATACAACTCATCCCCAATCATTTGGTGATCAAGCATCAGTTTTAACACCACATTTCGGCGATCGAGTGCATATTGTGGATTTCGCCATGGATTATAAAGGGATGGACCTTTCACCATGCCGACTAAAAGGGCAATTTGGTCAAGGCTAATTTCACGGATGGAGCGACCAAAATAGAATTGGCTCGCCAACGCAAAACCGTGAATTTGAATATCACCATTTTGACCAAGGTAAATCTCGTTCAGATAGGTTTCTAAGATACGGTTTTTATCATATCGCCAATCTAACACCAATGACATTAAGGCTTCATTGGCTTTACGTGTCAGGGAACGTTCTCTGGATAAAAATAGGTTTTTAACTAATTGCTGAGTGAGTGTACTGCCGCCTTGAACCGTTTGACCAGCTTTAATATTGGCAATCATCGCTCGCACAATACCCACTGGATTAATCCCGTTATGCTCATAAAAGCGGCGATCCTCTGTGAGTAATAAGGCATCGATGAGTAAGCGAGGGTATTGTTGTAATGGGATCGCCAAACGATCTTCATTATCTGATTCCAACATGGCAATTAATTTAGGCGCAAGACGGAATTCATCAACGGCTTTTACGTTGACCAAGTCTTCAATACGAGAAAGTTTGTTATCGGTAAAACGTAAACGTAATACACGTTGTGGCTCTGGTTTGTCAGGATAAGGGAACGCACGACGAAGTAACACGATGGTATCCTCTTCGAGCTTAAAATCTCCCGGTGCTGCAATCATTGTGGTTTGACGGTATTCGTTATCGAGTAAGATTTGAATCACTTCGTCAAAAGAAAGGTTATCAGAAAGTTTTACGCTTTCTAAACGACTATACACTTCTGCCGGTAAACGCCAAATTTGGCCATCCATTTTTGAGCGAATTTGCCAGTCTAAATAGCCACCATAAAATACAGCAAGCGTCCCTAAAGTAAAGGCTGCTTTAGCTAAAAAGATTTTACAAGAACGTCGCTTATCTGGCGCTTGTGTTTCTTGTTGTTCAGGAGAGGTGTTTTCCGTTTCCGACATAATAGTTAGCTTCAGAGAATGAGGTTAAGCAATAAATTCAAAATAGGCATTAAGAAAGTGGATGAAGTCTGTTGTACCGCAGAAGGCGATGCTTTCTTCATCATAATAATGGAAGTCGTCTTCTAAAATTTCATCTGTTTCAATCGCAAGGTTATTGGCGCGAATCATCACTTCATCGGTATTGATAAAAAGGGTGTATTCTGAACCAATTAACGTGACTTCATCATTATTTTTAATCTGCTCACAGGCAGAAAGTGCGGTCAAAAACGCTTGAGGATTTGACCGCACTTCTGAATTAAACCAATTGGCTAGCGCAATGTGTTCCATTGAACATTTGGCGTGCACATTGCCTAGATAATAGGTAAATTGAAAATCCATATTAAATGCTGAATGACGAACCGCAACCACAGGTGCTGGTTGCATTAGGATTGTTCACCACAAAACGAGAACCTTCTAAGCCTTCAGTGTAATCCACAGTACCGCCAATTAAGTATTGTAAACTCATTGGGTCAATCACTAATTGCACACCGGATTTTTCAATAGTTAAGTCACCTTCATTAACTTTATCATCAAAGGTAAAACCATATTGGAAACCACTACAGCCACCACCGGTGATGTACACGCGTAATTTTAATTCGTTGTTTTCTTCTTCGCTAATTAAACTTTTTACTTTATTGGCTGCCGCATCAGTAAAAGTTAGCGGCACGGCCATATCTAAATCTGACATATCTCTATCCCCACTTTCCTAAAAATAATCCTTGTATTATCTAATAACCTGTTAATTCATTCAAGATTTTTCACGGAATTAGTGCTATTATATGCGAATAAATCAGAATTAAATAAGGAGAAATAATGGGCATTCCATTAAGAACGGAAGAAGAAATTGTTAAGTTGCGTGAAGCGTGTAAATTAGCGTCCGATGTTTTGGTCATGATCGAACCTTATGTCAAAGAAGGGGTGACCACAGGTGAATTAGATCGCATTTGTCATGATTACATGGTGAATGTACAAAAAGTGATTCCTGCTTGCTTAAATTATCATGGTTTCCCGAAAGCAACCTGTATTTCTATAAATGAAGTAGTTTGCCATGGTATTCCAAGCGACGATAAAAAATTAAAACAGGGCGATATTGTCAATATTGATGTGACCGTAATAAAAGATGGTTATTTCGGTGATAACTCTAAAATGTATGTCGTGGGAGAAACCAATATTCGTAGCCAAAAATTGGTTGAAGCGGCACAAGAAGCGCTTTATGTGGGATTACGTACGGTTAAGCCTGGTATTCGTTTAAATGAAATTGGTAAAGCGGTACAAAAATATACGGAAAGCCAAGGTTTTAGCGTGGTGCGTGAGTATTGCGGCCACGGTGTGGGAACTGAATTCCACTGCGAACCACAAGTGTTGCACTATTATGCTGACGATGGTGGTGTGATTTTAAAACCAGGTATGGTATTTACCATTGAACCAATGATCAATGCGGGTAAAAAAGAAGTGCGTTTAATGGGCGATGGTTGGACGGTAAAAACCAAAGACCGTAGCCATTCAGCGCAATATGAACACCAAATTGTGGTGACCGAAAATGGTTGTGAAGTGATGACAATTCGCGATGAAGAAATTGCGGAAGGCCGAATTCAACGTATAATGAATAATCTTTAAATTCAGCTAAAAGCCTACGATAGTGGGCTTTTTTTATAATTGTTTTGTTTGTGGAATACCTATGCTTTTTCCTTATCATTTCGATTCTCCACTCACGCCAAGTGCGGTCAAAATCCAGCGTGAAAATTTGAAGGAATTTGAACGTCAGCATTTTGCTGATTATTCCATTTTTAATCTGATCGCTAACCGAACACAGTTTTATGATGATTTGTTAAAACAGCTTTGGCAGCAATTTGAATTAGATAAAGCTCATCTCACCTTAATTGCAGTAGGAGGTTATGGCAGACAAGAAATCTTTCCTTTATCTGACCTAGATGTTCTTATTCTCTCAAAAGAAGAAAGAGAGTCTGAAACAGAAGAAAAAATTGCTCAGTTTGTGCAGTTCTTGTGGGATTGTGGATTCGACGTAGGGCATAGTGTTCGTTCTTTGGAAGAATGTGAAAAGGAAGGTAAACAAGACATTACCATTGCAACCAATTTGCTTGAGTCCCGTTATTTATCGGGAGATGTATCGCTTTTCAATGCGTTAGGTGAAATATTGAAAAAGCCAGATTTTTGGGCGGTAAAACCATTCTTTGATGCTAAAGTTCAAGAGCAAATTGAACGTTATCAGCGTTATCACAACACCAGTTACAATTTAGAACCTGATTTAAAATACAGTCCTGGTGGCTTGCGGGATCTTCACCTTTTATATTGGATCGCCTTACGTCATACCGGAGAAATGACCCTTGATGGCATTTTGGAAAGCGGCTTTATTTACCCATCAGAATACCAACAATTATTAGAAAGCCAAGAATTTTTATTCAAAGTGCGGTTCGCTTTACACTTGATTTTAAAACGTTATGACAACCGACTGCTGTTTGATCGTCAAATTAAAGTGAGCGAGAAGCTTGGTTTTGAAGGCGAGGGAAATCGTGGTGTCGAAAAAATGATGAAACGTTTTTTCCAAGCTTTACGCACGATTTCTCGTTTGACCGATATTCTAATTAAGCATTATAAAGCGCATTTTTTATCTTCAAACGGAGAGGAATCAGTTCACCATTTGGATGACGGTTTTGAAATAGTGAATCAAAGTTTGCGTTTACGTAAGGAAGACGTGTTTTTACGTTCACCGGATCGTATTTTGGATCTTTTTTTCTATCTTACGCAGCATGAACAAGCCGAAATTCATTCTTCAACATTACGCCAATTACAGATTGCGTTGGAAAGTTTGACACAGAAATTATGTGATATTCCTGAAGCAAGAGAGAAGTTTATTCGGTTATTTAATCAACCAAAAGCGATTCAGCGAGCATTCCTCCCAATGCACCAATATGGTGTGTTAACGGCTTATTTGCCACAATGGCAGGGGATTGAAGGCTTGATGCAATTTGATCTCTTCCATATTTACACGGTGGATGAGCATACCTTGCGAGTGATGTTGAAATTGGAAAGT
The DNA here is from genome assembly GCF_054332375.1 of Haemophilus sp. SZY H53. Taxonomy (NCBI): domain Bacteria; kingdom Pseudomonadati; phylum Pseudomonadota; class Gammaproteobacteria; order Pasteurellales; family Pasteurellaceae; genus Haemophilus; species Haemophilus sp. SZY H53. Next base: position 8,961 of record NZ_JBTGNV010000007.1, on the reverse strand, counting down.
TTTTTAGCCGAAGATGAGGCAGAATCACATCCTATTTGCCATCAAATATTTACTCAAATTCCTGACCGCACTTTGCTCTATGTTGCCGCACTTTTCCATGATATAGCGAAAGGGCGAGGGGGGGATCATGCGGAGTTAGGGGCTGAAGATATCGCTGACTTTGCTCGTTTGCATGGTTTTGATCGTCGAGAAATTGAAACAATGATCTGGTTGGTAAAAGAGCATTTGCTCATGTCAATTACCGCACAGCGTCGAGATATTCATGATCCGGAAGTCGTGATGAACTTTGCGGAAAATGTGCAAAATCGTGTTCGTTTAGATTATCTTACTTGCCTGACTGTTGCGGATATTTGTGCGACAAATTCGACTTTATGGAATAGTTGGAAACGTTCTTTGTTTGCTTCGTTGTATGATTATACGGCTCAACAATTCCGCCAAGGGATGGATTTGTTATTAGATAATGAAGAAAAAATCCTTGAAAATCGTCAATTGGCGTTGGCAATTTTATCCGAAGAACAACCAGAATTATCGGAAGAGAAAATTTCAGCGTTGTGGCAACATTGCCCATCTGATTATTTCTTACGAAATAGTCCAAAACAAATTGCGTGGCATACCGAGTTATTAGCTGAATTTGATGGTGAAGTACTCGTTAAAATCAGTAATTGTTTTTCTAGCGGTGGGACTGAAATTTTCGTTTATTGTCCCGATCAAGCTAATTTGTTTAATAAAGTGGCCTCAACCATTGGTGCGAAAAAATTCAGTATTCATGATGCGCAAATTTTGACATCCGATGATGGCTACGTATTCGACAGCTTTATCATCACAGAATTAAATGGTGAGTTGGTTCGTTCAGAACGTCGCCGAGAATTAGAGACGGTATTAACCTCTGTTTTATTAGGCGAAAAATTGCCGTCAATGTCTTTTGCAAATAATCGACAGTTGCAACACTTCACCGTAAAAACAGATGTACGTTTTTTGAAAGAAACTAAAAAAGAGCATACCGAATTAGAAGTAGTGGCTTTAGATAAACCCGGTTTATTGGCTCAAATTACTCAAATTTTTACCGAATTAAAACTTAATATTTGTAATGCAAAAATCACGACAGTAGGAGAAAAGGCAGAAGACTTTTTTATTTTAACAAATGAGAAAGGCACAGCATTAACCGAAGAGGAAAGAGGATTATTAGAAAACGTTCTCTATGAATGCTTATAATATGAAATAAAAAAGTGCGGTTAAATTTAACCGCACTTTTGCTATTTATTGAATATCTTTTTTAAGAAACAATACGAATAATTCAATAAGAGAAGGGTAGAATTGGCTTTTCAATTTTACTTTCTGACTTTGTTGTTGAAATAAATCCATCCAACTAAGTAAAACAATTTGTGCAAATTCTTTTTGTTTCTCGTTATTTTGATCTTCAATGAGCTTTATAAAAATACTCAATAGCACTCCAATATGATCACTTGGTTCATTCTGCGCTTTATTCACTTTGAGCTTGTAGTGTTGCATATAACCATCTACAAGTGAGAGTGCTTTTGAAAGTTCTTCATCTTGTAAATAAGCTGACATATAAGGAATTGCACTTAAGCTTCCTTCTAACAAGAAGCAATGAGTAAAATCTGCAGCAAGTTCAAGTTGATCGTATTGCAATGATTTTAGTGCATTACGCAATGCATCAACTTGCTGTGAAAAGCCCATTTCTCCTAAAAGCTCAAATAAGCTGTCGAAATGCCCATTTTGATAATAAGAAAGTTGCTCTTGGGTAAGCTCTTTGCTTAACAAAGAGCCCATCCATTGATAAATAAATGCTCGTTCTTGATTATCTAAATTAAGCATCTTCTATTGCTCCGCTAAAGCCATTTGGTTTTGGTGCAACGCCTTGGTATTTTTCGACATTGACTAAACAAGTATTAGCAGATACAGCTTGAGCAAGCATCGAGCTACCGATATCTAATGTCATGGTATTTGGGTCACCATAGGTATCAATTGCACCGATTTCAGCACCTTCTGGAGAGTACCATGCCCCTTCTTGTAAACGTACAACGCCACTTGGGAAGTTATCAGAGATATGCGCACCAACAATAGCTTGTCCACGGTCATTAAATACGCGTAGAAGATCACCATGTTGAATCCCTAATTTTTCTGCATCTTGTGGATTCATGAATAGTGGCTCACGTCCTTGAATGCTGTAGGTTTCTCTAAGCTCTTTAGACTCACAAAGTTGTGAGTGAAGACGTTTATCTGGGTGAACGGATTGTAGCCAGAATGCAAATTTATCTGAATTAGGGCCACCATGAGAACGCTCGGCTTTTTCAAACCACATTGGATGCCCTTTACAGTCGGAATAACCGAAACTCGCAATTTTATTACTGTAAATTTCAATAAAACCTGATGGGGTACCTAATGCATGCAGTTCTGGATCATCACGGAAATCAGCATGTCTTACCCAAGGTTTACCCTCTGGGAACATGACATAGCCTTTTTCCCAGAATTCTGCAAATGGAGGCATATCAAATTTGCCTTTGTTTTCTTTTCGGCAATCTTCATATAATTTTTCAACCCATTCCATTTCATCCATATTGCGACAATATTCTTTTTCTTTGCCAAAACGGCGGCAGAGTTCTTTAAAAATCTCGAAATCTGGTTTGGATTGATACAGTGGGTCAACTAATTTTTGCATTGCGATAATGCCACGGTTGCTATAAGAACCGTAGGCATCAATATCGTTACGCTCAAATGGCGTACAGGCTGGTAATACAATGTCGGAGAATCGACAAGTTGCAGTCCAACTGTAATTGATCGACACAATCGTTTCTAACGCTAAAAAGGCTTTTTTCATTTTATTGCGTTCAGACTGTCTATGCCACTGATTACAACCAGTAAAGATAGCCATTTTATAAGGTGCATAAACCACTTTGCTACCATTGTAGTTAATGGTTTCACCTGGATATAACAGCGAATCAGTGACACGGGCGCAAGGTAAAACTGCACTGTAGCCTTTATAGTCTGTATTATTATATTTTGGTGTTTGATCCTCATCTAAGTTTAATGGGAATGCACCAGGCATAGCCGCACCAGATTCTGGAATACCAATAGAGCTATAATGGTGAGCATAACTAATTCCACCACCAGGTAAGCCAATTTGACCTAACATCGCGGCTAAAACAGCACCTAACCAATAAGGTTGTTCACCATGTTGTTGACGTTGAATAGCCCAACCAAAAATAAGTTGAGTACGTTTGCCTGCAAGCATGTGGGCAAACTCACGAATGCGATCAGCACCCACGCCACAAATATTTGCTGCCCACTCTGGTGTTTTTTCAATGTGATCTTCAGTTTGACCAAGTAAGTACGGCACAAATTTTTCAAAACCAACGGTGTAAACATCAATAAATTTTTTATCGTATAGCCCTTTGGTGTAAAGCTCATGCGCAATAGCCAGCATAAACGGCACATCAGTTTGTGGGTTAATGTACTGTTGTTCACAATTTAAATAACGTTGTGTTTTCGTTTTAACAGGGTCAACGCTAATCACGTTAATTTGCTTATTCGCGATTTTTTCTTTTAACATTTCCAAGTAAGCATAGGCCTCATGGGTTTCACAGTTCCAACCTACTTGTAAGTTTTTAACCGGATCGCTTGCCCAGAAAATGATGTTTTGACTTTCTTTTAAGATAATTTCCCAAGAAGTACCTTGAGAATAAACCTCAGTTGAACCTAATACATAAGGCAAAATCACTTGACCGGCACCAGTTGAATAATCGCCCGCTGTGCTAACACTGTTTCCGTGCATCGCAATCGCACGAATCATATGGTTACCGCAGCTATGGAATTGTCCAGTTGAACGCCAACCTACGTTACCTGTATGTAATGCCCAAGGACCATAATTTTGCTGAATGCGTTCTAGTTCTTCGTAGAAGAGATCTAAGGCTTCATCCCAAGTGACACGAACAAAGCGGTTATCGCCACGAGAAGTGCGGTCGCTTTTTCCTTTATTTTTGAGCCAATCTAAACGTACCATAGGGTAGCGAATACGTGATTCGCTATAAATAAGCCCTTTGATACCATTGATCATTTCTGTTGGGTATTTATCTAACTCAAAAGGTTTTACATCAACGACTCGACCGTTTTCTACTTTGGCACGAATTGCCCCCCAGTGAGAGCCAGTAATTTTCCATTGAGTAATATCTTCATCTGTTGGTGTTTTTGCGACTAACCAACTAGGCATTGCGCACGCAGCACCCATAAGAGATATATTTTTTAAAAATTGACGACGTGTTTGTAACATAATGATATCTCCTATTTTCCTTCTTCTTTCTTAGGTGCGGTATCTGAAGCATGTAATTGTAAATAACGTAGGACTTCTTTACTGGTTGCTTCATCAATATTTGTGAAACCAACCATTCCTTTAAATAGACCAATCCAGGTGTTGGAATCAAAATGATCAACATGTGGCTGTCTATGACAAGTACTACATTGTGTTTTATAAACGTTTTCTGCCGCTTCCCATACGGTATTTACATCGCTAATTAATTGATTTTTTGCAATCCATACCGGTAATTTCACTTTTTGCCAAGTTAAGCCCGTTAATGGATCTTCTTTGGTTTCTAAGACGGTATATTGCGGTTCAGACTGCATAAATTCTTTTGTTAATACCGCATCAGTAATATTTTTACCAAATTGGTTATACCAAATGCGTCCAAATCCTTTGTCTTTACGCCACATCACCAATTCAACAAGATCACCTTTATCGGTGGATTTTACTGCATTAACTGGAGCGGCTGTTTCGAGATGACCGATATTTTGAGTCAACGATTCATCTGCAAATAATGGCACAATGGCTTTCGCATAGTATTGTTGAGATGGTTTAATATCACTCACTACGAATGCTTCAAATTTAGATGTGTTGCCAGCATCTGCTTTTTTAGCTGGTAAGTGGTGAGCGATACCTTTATGACAATCGACACAGCTTTGATTACGTTCTGCAGCTGGTTTCATGGCTTTTTGTGCCGCTTTAGACATTTTTTCAAAGTTCATGCGATCGTAACTATGGCAATTTTTACACTCTTTAGAGCCATTTGCAGCAAATCTCGCCCATTCGCGTTCTGCCATTTCTGCGCGATGTTCTTCAAAAGAGCCTTCTTCATTATATTTACCGCTCAATTCTGCCAATACTTCGCGGCTTGCTTGCATTTTACGTGCATATTTTGCGGTTTTGTCATGTGGCAAGTGACAATCAGGGCAGGTTGCACGTACGCCACTGTTATTGCTCCAATGTACAGTTTGTTTAAGTTCTTCAAGAGGTGTTTCCATTGAATGGCAACTCACACAAAACTCTTCTGTGCTTGTCGCATCCATGACATTATTAAATTGTTGCCAAGCAATTGCACCTGCTATAAAACCAAGCGTAACGAGTACACCAAGTCCAATTCGGTTAGATGGTTTCAGAAAAAATGACTTTATTTGTTTTTTCATTTTTGGCTCCTTATATTGACTAAGCGGTTGGTAAACCAATTACATATAATTGTAAGAACCAGACAATAAAGCCATATAACCCCACACTCATTGCCATACCTAAAGGTAAAATAATAAATAATAAAAGTAGTAATTTTGAGATATCGCTTCTCATTGATGATTGATTCATCGCTCCCCCCCCCCCTATATGTTCATATTTACATACTTATTTTTAATTAGCGGGCAATATTATCATACGCTAGTGAAAAAAAAAGTGATTTATATCAAACTTTATTGATTAAATAGAATTTGCATCCTTCTTTTGGGTAAAAGACGTTTTTTTATACTTTAAGTGTTTTTAGAGCAGAGAAGGGATAGTTGAGAAAATAAAAAATGCTGATTTTCTATAAAAATCAGCACTTCATTAGTTTGGCTAAAATACGGTGAAAATTAACCGCACTTTTATATTTTAAGCCACTGCTGCAAATGCAATATCAGCGGCAGCAAGCGTTTTTTCAATGTCTTCATTTGTATGTGCTAAAGACATAAAGCCCGCTTCAAAAGCAGAAGGCGCAAAATAAACGCCTTGATCGAGCATTTTATGGAAGAACACTTTGAATTTTTCGGTATCACATTTCATGACTTCTGCATAAGAGGTAACTTGTTTTTGGTCAGTGAAGAAAATGCCAAACATGCCGCCTACATGATTAATCACAAATGGCACATTATGTTTTTGAGCTAATGCTTTTAAGCCATCACAAAGTTTTGTGGTTAATTCTGCAAGGTGTTGCTCGTTACCTGCTTTTTTCAATTCAGTTAAACAGGCTAAACCTGCCGCCATTGCAATCGGGTTACCAGAAAGGGTACCCGCTTGGTAAACCGGACCGGTCGGTGCAAGGTGTTGCATAATCACTTTTTTACCACCCACTGCACCAACAGGCATACCGCCGCCAATGACTTTCCCTAATGTAGTGAGATCTGGTGTGACTCCATAATAAGCTTGTGCACCTGCAAGTGAAACACGGAAACCCGTCATGACTTCATCAATAATGAAAAGTGCACCATATTGGTCACAAATTTCACGAATGCCTTGTAAGAAACCTTCTTTTGGTGGAATACAGTTCATGTTGCCTGCGACAGGTTCAATAATCACACAAGCGATGTCGTTAGGAAATTCTTCAAATAATTTTTTAACAGAATCAAGATTGTTATATTCTGCTGTTAATGTATGTTTTGCAAAATCTTCAGGCACACCTGGTGAGCTTGGTTGACCAAGTGTTAACGCCCCCGATCCTGCTTTTACTAGAAGTGAATCAGAATGGCCGTGGTAACAACCTTCAAATTTTAAGATTTTGCTTCTATTTGTATAACCACGCGCAAGACGGATTGCTGTCATGGTTGCTTCAGTACCTGAACTTACCATACGAACCATTTCAATAGATGGCACAATTTCACAGACTAATTCCGCTAAATCAATTTCAGAGGGGGTTGGTGCACCAAAGCTTAAACCATTCTCCGCTGCTTTTAATACAGCATCTAAAATAGCAGGGTGGTTGTGACCTAAAATCATAGGCCCCCAAGAACCCACATAATCGATATATTGTTTGCCTTCAGTATCGTAAATATAAGCGCCTTTGGCTTTTTGAATGAATACAGGTGTACCACCTACGCCTTTAAAGGCACGAACAGGAGAGTTTACGCCACCAGGAATAACTTCTTGTGCACGAGAGAAAAGTGCGGTTGATTTTGTCATGATTTGAATCCTTATATTAATAGTAAGCATATTGTACTAAAAAACTGAATTTGAGAAAAATCTTTGTGTGCTGATTTTTCTTTATGTTATCCTTTGCAAAAAAATTTTTAGGATAAAAACTATGCTAAGTCTTATTGTAACTTTCTTAGGGGCATTTTTAACCTTGATTGTGATGCGACCAATTGCGAATAAAATTGGCTTGGCTGATAAACCAAATTATCGTAAGCGTCACCAAGGTGCGATCCCACTGATTGGCGGTGTTTCTCTTTTTATGGGAAACCTTTGCTATTATTTAATGGAGTGGGATCAACTTCGTTTACCTTATCTTTATATATTCAGTATCTTTATTCTACTCGCAATCGGTATCTTAGATGACCGCTTTGATATTAGCCCTTTCTTACGTGCAGGGATTCAAGCGGTTCTTGCGATTTTAATGATCGATTTAGGTAATGTTTATTTAGATCATTTAGGCCAAATTCTCGGGCCGTTCCAATTAACGCTTGGTTCTATCGGATTGATTATTACCGTATTTGCCACGATCGCAATTATTAACGCCTTTAATATGATTGATGGTATTGATGGATTGCTAGGTGGGTTGTCTATTGTTTCATTTGCTGCTATTGGTATCTTGATGTTCCGTGATGGACAAATGGATATGGCATATTGGAGTTTTGGTTTAATTGTCGCGATTCTGCCTTACTTATTATTAAACTTAGGGATTCCGTTCGGACCAAAATATAAAGTGTTCATGGGCGATGCAGGAAGTACTTTAATCGGCTTTACGATTATTTGGATTCTACTTTTAAGTACGCAAGGAAAAGGACATCCGATGAATCCAGTGACCGCACTTTGGATTATTGCTGTTCCTTTAATTGATATGGTGGCCATCATTTATCGCCGTTTACGCAAAGGAAAAAGTCCATTCCGCCCGGATCGCTTACACGTACACCACTTAATGGTTCGTGCTGGATTAACCTCTCGCCAAGCCTTTTTATTAATTACTTTCTTTGCGGCCATTTGTGCCACAATCGGGATTTTAGGCGAAGTCTTCTATATTAATGAATGGGCAATGTTTATTGCGTTTATTGTATTATTCTTCCTTTATGCTTATTCAATTACAAAAGCATGGAAAATCACCCGTTGGGTACGAAGAATGAAACGTCGCGCACGTCGTAACAAGCAATAAATGAAATAAAGAGGATAGCAATTTGCTATCCTTTTTTACGTTTTAGCATTAAAAATAAACGAATGCATAATAAATTCTATACAAATTGAACAAAAATTTATCTTTTGATATTTTTTTTCAAAAAAGTGCTAGACAAGATATTTGTAAATCATTAATATACGCCCCGCAACGACGCAGTAACGCGTTCGTAGCTCAGTTGGATAGAGCGTTGGCCTCCGGAGCCAAAGGTCGCAAGTTCGAATCTTGTCGAGCGCGCCAGAAGTCAATGCGATGAACAACAAATCAATGGTGGCTATAGCTCAGTTGGTAGAGCCCTGGATTGTGATTCCAGTTGTCGTGGGTTCGAATCCCATTAGCCACCCCATTTCTCTTGGTTGAGAAATCTGACGGCGAGTAGCGCAGCTTGGTAGCGCAACTGGTTTGGGACCAGTGGGTCGTAGGTTCAAATCCTATCTCGCCGACCAATTTATTTTTTTTGCTCTTTAACAATGTATCAGACAATCTGTGTGGGCACTTGTTGATTGACTTGTTTTAAAAATATTTTTTAATTTTGAAGTCTTAATAGGTG
>NZ_JBTGNV010000006.1:0-133248 GCF_054332375.1 Haemophilus sp. SZY H53 | reverse complement strand
TAGTCCGCGTGTCCTGGGCAGTCAACGTGTGCGTAGTGGCGAGTTGGAGTATCGTATTCAACGTGTGAGGTGTTGATGGTGATACCACGCGCTTTTTCTTCTGGCGCGTTATCGATTTGGTCGAATGCACGAGCTGCACCACCGTAGTGTTTTGCTAATACGGTTGTGATTGCTGCTGTTAAAGTTGTTTTACCGTGGTCAACGTGGCCGATTGTACCCACGTTTACGTGCGGTTTTGTACGTTCAAATTTTTCTTTAGACATTTGTTTAGTTTCCTAGAAAATGCTCTATAAGCCATTCAACTTATTAGAGCGGATTGTTACAAAAAATTATTTTTTACGCGCTTCAATTACTGCAGCAGCAACACTTGTTGGGGCTTCAGCATATTTTAATGGTTCCATTGAGTATGATGCACGACCTTGAGTTTGTGAACGTAAGTCTGTTGCATAACCGAACATCTCAGAAAGTGGAACTTCTGCATCGATTTTAACAACGAATTCGTTCGCTTCTTGACCGTTAACCATAGCACGACGACGGCTTAAGTCACCGATTACATCACCAACATACTCAGGTGGAGTTTCTACTTCAACTTTCATGATTGGCTCAAGTAGAACTGGGTTTGCTTTAGCGAATGCTGCTTTAAATGCTAAAGAAGCGGCTAATTTAAACGCTAATTCAGATGAGTCAACATCATGGTATGAACCGAAGTGTAAACGTACACCAAGATCGACTACTGGATAACCCGCTAACGGACCAGATTTAAGCTGTTCTTGGATACCTTTATCAACCGCAGGAATGTATTCACCAGGGATTACACCACCTTTGATTTCGTTTACAAATTCGTAACCAGGACCTTCTGGATCTAATGGATATAAGTCGATAACAACGTGACCATATTGACCGCGACCACCAGATTGTTTTGCGTGTTTACCTTCCACATCGTTAACACGAGCGCGGATAGTTTCACGGTAAGATACTTGTGGTTTACCGATGTTAGCTTCCACTTTGAACTCACGTTTCATACGGTCAACGATGATATCTAAGTGTAACTCACCCATACCAGAAATAATGGTTTCACCAGATTCTTCATCAGTGTGAACACGGAATGAAGGGTCTTCTTGAGCAAGACGACCTAATGCAAGACCCATTTTTTCTTGGTCAGCTTTAGTCTTAGGTTCTACTGCTACAGAGATTACTGGCTCTGGGAATTCCATACGCTCAAGGATGATTGGTGCATCGATAGCACATAATGTATCACCCGTAGTTACATCTTTTAAGCCGATTGCTGCAGCGATATCGCCCGCACGAACTTCTTTGATTTCTTCACGTTTATTAGCATGCATCTGTACGATACGACCAAAACGTTCACGTTTTTGACGTACAGAGTTTAATACGGTATCACCAGAGTTAATTACACCTGAGTACACACGGAAGAAGGTTAAGTTACCTACGAATGGGTCAGTTGCAATTTTGAATGCTAATGAAGAGAATGGCTCATCATCGCTTGCGTGACGTTCACCTTCAGTTTCATCTGGATTGATACCTTTGATTGCTGGAATATCAGTCGGTGCTGGTAAGTATTCAACAACCGCATCAAGCATTGCTTGAACACCTTTGTTTTTGAATGCAGAACCACAAGTTACCAAGATGATTTCGTTTGCTAATACGCGTTGACGAAGACCTGCTTTGATTTCTTCTTCGCTTAACTCTTCACCACCAAGATATTTTTCCATTAATTCTTCAGTTGCTTCAGCTGCTGCATCAACAAGGTTTTGACGCCATTCTTCACAAGCTGCTTGCATATCTGCAGGAATATCTTCATAAGTGAAAGTCATACCTTGGTCTGCTTCATTCCAGTTGATCGCTTTCATTTTGATCAAATCAACAACACCAGTGAAGCTTTCTTCTGCACCGATTGGAAGTTGAAGAGGAACAGCATTAGCACCTAAACGAGTTTTAAGTTGATCAACAACACGTAAGAAGTTAGCACCAGTACGGTCCATTTTGTTTACAAACGCGATACGTGGAACTTGATATTTGTTAGCTTGACGCCATACAGTTTCAGACTGAGGTTGAACACCACCAACCGCACAGTAAACCATTACCGCACCATCAAGAACACGCATAGAACGTTCTACTTCAACAGTAAAGTCTACGTGTCCCGGGGTATCGATAACGTTGATACGGTGTTGTTGGAACTGTTGTGACATACCAGACCAGAATGCGGTAGTTGCCGCAGAGGTAATGGTAATACCACGTTCTTGTTCCTGTTCCATCCAGTCCATTGTCGCTGCACCATCGTGTACTTCACCAATTTTGTGACTTACACCAGTGTAGAATAAGATACGTTCAGTGGTAGTAGTTTTACCAGCATCAATGTGCGCACTAATACCGATATTACGATATCTTTCAATAGGGGTTGTACGAGCCATTATTATAACCTTGTTAAGTTTAATATCTGTTTATATAAGGGTAAGGCTTCATCGAGGATGAAGCCCTTAAATTTTAAAAGCGTATTACCAACGGAAGTGAGCAAATGCTTTGTTAGCTTCAGCCATACGATGAACGTCTTCACGTTTTTTCACTGCTGCGCCTTTGTTATCTGATGCATCAGATAATTCATTTGCAAGACGTAAAGCCATTGATTTATCACCGCGTTTACGTGCCGCTTCAACGATCCAACGCATACCTAATGCGTTACGACGAACTGGACGTACTTCAACTGGCACTTGGTAAGTAGAACCACCAACACGACGAGATTTAACCTCAACAGTTGGGCGAACGTTTTCAAGTGCAATTTCAAATGCTTCTAAAGGTTCTTTACCTGTGCGTTCTGCAAGTTTGTCTAACGCACCGTAAACGATGGTTTCAGCAACGGATTTTTTACCGTCTACCATTAATACATTAATAAATTTTGCAAGTAACTCTGAACCGAACTTCGGATCTGGAAGAATCTTGCGTGGTTCAACACTACGACGACGTGGCATTGCGAATTTCTCCGTATATTTAATCTTCAGGATATCCAAAACTCTATAAAAATTAACCGCACTTTAAAGTGAGCTAATGTGATACTGGAGTTTCTGATTTAAATTTTTACTAATTTAGACGTTTGGCCTTACTTAACGGAGTTCCATTAAGCTTTAGGACGTTTAACGCCGTATTTAGAACGACCTTGTTTACGATCTTTAACGCCTGCACAGTCTAATGCGCCGCGTACAGTGTGGTAACGCACACCCGGTAAGTCTTTAACACGACCACCACGGATAAGCACAACACTATGCTCTTGAAGGTTGTGACCTTCGCCGCCGATGTAAGAAGTTACTTCAAAGCCATTAGTTAAACGAATACGACATACTTTACGTAATGCTGAGTTCGGTTTTTTAGGTGTAGTTGTGTATACACGAGTGCACACACCACGTTTCTGCGGGCAAGCCTCTAATGCAGGAACGTTACTTTTTACAACCTTTTTCACACGCGGTTTGCGTACTAGCTGGTTGATAGTTGCCATTAAAAAAGCTCCAGTTTAAATGTTATTCATAATAGAATGTTTGTTACAAAATCTATCTTTCCATCCAATAGACAGAAGAAATAGACGCTGAATTTTAATGGTTTCACCTAGTATTGTCAATATTTAAACAAAAATGGATCGCAGAGGATCGCTTGTCAAAAAAGCTACGCCAAATGAGCGGTCCTTTTAAATTAATTGCCTGTCTTTAGTTGGGGTTTTATAATTTTAACTAAAATAATTTTGGGCAAAATTTATGTTACGTTCATTCCTCTACCATTTACGTTATTTTTATCATAAAAAGCTTCGACAAACCCATCGTATCTCTCATAAAACACTCGAATTTGTATGTTTACTGATTGGTGCGACATTTGTTGCCCTATTTTCCTTTGGATTTGCGAAACTCGCCGATATCGGACTTGAATTTAATGCCTATTGGTCTGCTAAATATCCTCTCACCGTTTGGATCGTTTTACCGCTTGGTCTTGCTTTTCTCACCTGGTTTACCGCCAAATACACACCTTATGTTGGTGGCAGCGGTATTCCACAAGTGATTGCCTCCATCAATCTTCCTTACAGTGGCTATAAAACGAAACTTGTTAAATTTCGCCAAACCATTTGGAAAATTCCACTTACTTTCTTTGCAATGGTTATCGGTGCGTCTGTTGGACGTGAAGGGCCTTCTGTTCAAGTGGGTGCAGCGGTTATGCTCGCTTGGGGAAATTTCTGTCGTAAATATAACTTCGCTTTCCGTGGTTTAAGTACGAATGAACTCATCGCAACCGGTGCAGCAGGCGGTCTTGCTGCCGCCTTTAATGCCCCTTTAGCTGGGGTCATTTTTGCCATTGAAGAACTTGGTCGAGGCGTGATGTTACGCTGGGAAAGGCGTGTATTACTCGGTGTATTAGCGGCCGGTTTTATTTTAGTGGCGATTCAAGGCAATAGCCCTTACTTTCCAGCCTATAAAGGTGCGACTTCTATTCCTTATTTATATCTTTGGCTTGCCATTTGTGGCATCGTCTGCGGTGTACTGGGTGGTATATTTGGACGACTCCTTGCCAAAGGGCTCGCGGGGCTTTCTCCACTCAAATGGCGTGATTGGATCCGCAAACACCCAATTTACATTGCCTTATTACTCGGTTTAGTACTTGCCGCAATGGGTACCTACAGCGAAGGGCAAACTTATGGAACGGGCTATAATGTGGTTGCAAGAGCATTAGAAGGACAACTCGTTTCACCTGAAGTGGGAATACTAAAACTCTTCGCAACGGTTACGACGTATTGGAATGGCATCGCGGGCGGAATTTTTACGCCATCTCTCACTACTGGTGCGGGTATCGGCACTATGTTATGGGAAATCAGTAACGGCATGGTCGATCAACGTTTCTTGGTCATTTTATGTATGGCAGCCTTTTTAGCTGGAGGCACACAATCCCCTGTGACAGCCAGCGTAGTAGTAATGGAAATGACGGGGGCCCAACCCGTGCTGATTTGGCTCTTGATTTCCAGTATTATTGCCTCCATAATTTCGCGCCAATTTAGTCCGAAACCTTTTTACCACTTTGCGGCTGGACGTTTCCGCCAACGAATGCAGGAACAACAAGCAGAAGATCTTCGCCGTAACAAAATTCAAGAGAAATAAAATATGTCAGAAAATCAGCCGCACTTTTATCGTGGACGCTTTTCCGTTGCGCCAATGTTAGATTGGACAACACGCCATTGTCGCTATTTTCATCGCCAATTTAGTAAACATGCGTTGCTTTATACTGAAATGGTTACGGCTCCCGCCATTATTCATGCCAAATACGATCATTTAGATTTTGATTTGCAAGAAAACCCAGTTGCCTTACAACTTGGTGGAAGTGATCCCGCACAGCTTAAACATTGTGCCAAATTAGCCGAAGAAAGAGGCTATCATGAAATTAATCTGAATGTGGGTTGCCCGTCTGACCGCGTGCAAAATGGTATGTTTGGTGCTTGCTTAATGGCAAAAGCGAATTTAGTAGCAGAATGTATTGCAGAAATGCAACGTGTCGTGAATATTCCTGTCACCGTGAAAACTCGTATTGGCATTGATGATTTGGATAGCTATGAATTTCTCTGCGACTTTATCGAAAAAGTCCATCACGCAGGCTGCCAAGAATTTATTGTTCATGCACGAAAAGCCTGGCTTTCAGGATTAAGCCCAAAAGAGAATCGCGAGATTCCCCCTTTGGATTATGAGCGTGTTTATCAATTGAAAAAAAACTTCCCGCAGTTGACTATTGCAATTAATGGCGGCATTAAAACCATCGAAGAAATGAAACATCATTTACAATTTGTTGATGGCGTGATGGTTGGGCGTGAGGCTTATCAAAATCCGTCGTTATTGGGCTATGTTGATCAAATGCTTTTTGATGCCAATGCGGATATCGTCACACCAAGACAAGCGGTGGAAGCCATGTTCCCTTACATTGAAAAGCAACTGAGCCAAGGTGTTTATTTAAATCATATCGTTCGACATATGCTCGGTGCATTCCAAAACTGCAAAGGAGCAAGACAATGGCGACGCTATTTAAGTGAAAATGCCTTTAAGCAAGGGGCGGGAATTGAAGTGGTTGAAACGGCATTAAGCTTTGTGGAAACGAATTAAGCCTAAAATGCAAAGTGCGGTCAGAATTTAACAAATTTTCTGACCGCACTTTTTTTCCGAGTATTTAATTAGCACTGATATTTCTGACGATATGCCACTAAATCTTCAATCGTTAATACCACATAACCAAATTTTTTCGCAAATTCGATAATTTCTGGTGCACGCGCCATGGTGCCATCATCATTCGTGATTTCACAAATCACACCCGCTGGCTTAAAACCACTTAAACGCGCTAAATCAACCGAAGCTTCGGTATGACCGCGACGGGCTAAAACCCCCCCTTCTGCGGCGCGTAATGGAAAAACATGGCCTGGACGATGAAGATCTGTCGGTTTTGCCTGATCTGCAATCGCAGCTTTAATGGTTGTTACTCGATCTTGTGCTGATACACCTGTTGACACACCTTCTGCTGCTTCAATTGTCACGGTAAACGCGGTTTTATTCACGCTATTATTATGCTCAACCATCGGCGGTAAATCAAGCTGTTTGCATTGTTCATCGGTGATACATAAACACACGATACCGCTGCCATAACGAATAAGTTTTGCCATTTGTTCTGGGGTAATGGTTTCCGCTGGGAAAATTAAATCGCCTTCATTTTCGCGATCTTCATCATCCAATACTAATACGCCATTACCTTGTTTGAATGCGTTCAATGCGTTAATTACCCGTTCTTCGCCGGTCGCACCAAATGCAGATAAAATTGACTGATTCATCGTAATTTCCTTTGTTGTTACGTTAAAATTAACCAGAATCAGGGCTGAGAAATGCAAATAAACAGAACGGAATTGGGAACCCAATCCGTTTTATTCTCTTTCATCCAGACTATACTGTCGGCTTTGGAATTTCACCAAATCAGCTAACCTTAAAACGATCAGAAACAATTTCGTCAAAAACATGATCAAAACTGTCCGCACTTTTAAGCGCTCGTGGGCTATCACCACCGGTAGGGAATTTCACCCTGCCCTGAGAATGCAGGTCGTAGTATAACGCAAAATGTCGCTGTAAAAAATCATTCAATGAAAAATGTTTTTATTTGCACAAAGATTGCATAAAATAGGACTATTCAGCCACCTCGCAGTGGTCATTTAGCGAAGGATACATTATGTCGAACAAACACGATAAAAAAGTGGGTGTAATTTTTGGGAAATTCTACCCGGTTCATACCGGCCACATTAATATGATTTATGAGGCATTCAGTAAAGTGGATGAGCTTCACGTAATTGTGTGTAGCGATACAGAACGTGACTTAAAACTCTTTTACGATAGCAAAATGAAACGTATGCCAACAGTACAGGATCGTCTTCGTTGGATGCAACAAATCTTTAAATATCAACAAAATCAAATTTTTATCCATCACTTAGTAGAAGATGGCATCCCAAGCTATCCGAATGGCTGGCAAGCTTGGAGTGAGGCGGTAAAAAATCTATTTGAAGAAAAACAATTTACCCCTACGATGGTATTTAGCAGTGAGCCGCAAGACAAAGCGCCATACGAAAAATACTTAGGGCTTGAAGTTTCTTTAGTGGATCCTGATCGCTCTTTCTTTAATGTATCCGCCACGAAAATTCGTACTACACCTTTCCAATATTGGAAATTCATTCCGAAAGAAGTCCGTCCGTTCTTTGCAAAGACTATTGCTATTTTAGGTGGTGAAAGCAGCGGTAAAAGTGTGTTAGTCAGCAAACTGGCAGCCGTATTTAATACCACTTCGGCATGGGAATATGGTCGGGAATATGTCTTTGAGAAATTAGGTGGCGATGAGCAAGCCATGCAATATTCCGACTATCCACAAATGGCACTCGGCCATCAGCATTATATTGATTATGCCGTCCGACACGCACACAAAATTGCTTTTATTGATACAGATTTCATCACAACACAAGCATTTTGTATTCAATATGAAGGAAAAGCTCATCCATTCTTAGATTCCATGATCAAAGAATATCCGTTTGATGTAACAATTCTCTTAAAAAATAATACTAAATGGGTGGATGACGGTTTGCGCAGTTTAGGTAGTCAGCAACAACGCCAACAATTCCAGCAATTATTGAAAAAATTACTCGATAAATATAAAGTACCCTATATTGAAATTGAGTCTCCAAGTTACTTAGATCGCTATAACCAAGTAAAATCAGTGATTGAAAAAGTGCTCAATGATGAAGTACTAGATGATCTGCAACATAGCAAACAAATTTTAGCAGGGAAATAAGATGATTTTATTCGCAGGCGATCCGCACGGAAGTTACGAACATCTTTATCCTTTCGTGCAAGAAAATGATAACGTTGCCCTGATTATTTTGGGTGACTTGCAACTTTCTTCGCCTGATGAATTAGATAAACTCGCAAACTATTGTGATATTTGGTTTATTCACGGCAACCATGATAGCAAAACCGTCGCCGCATTTGAGGCGATTTGGGGTACACATTGGAAATCACGTAATTTACATAATCGTGTTGTTGAAATCCAAGGTCTACGTATTGCTGGCCTAGGTGGCGTATTCCGAGGGCAAATCTGGATGCCTCCCAATAAACCGATGTATTTTGATCCCATCCACTATTGCCAATATAGCCCGCAAGAAAAAATTTGGCGTGGTGGTGTACCATTGCGTCATCGCACGTCTATTTTCCCTTCTGATATCGAAGCCATTGAAAACGAGCAAGCCGATATTCTAATTTGCCATGAGGCACCGAAGCCCCATCCAATGGGATTTCGTGTGATTAATCAACTTGCTGAAAAATTAGGGGTAAGACACGTTTTCCATGGTCATCACCACGATAACGTCGAGTATAAGACAAATTTCCCATATAAAATCACGAATGTCGGTTTTAGAAGTGTCACAGACGTACAAGGAAATTATTTATTAAAAACTATTGATGATCGAGAAAAATGATCAAATAAAGAATTAATTGTTTTGATAAAAAGAAAAATTTGAAGAGAGAAGATGGCGCACCCGAAAGGATTCGAACCTTTGACCGCTCGGTTCGTAGCCGAGTACTCTATCCAGCTGAGCTACGGGTGCGTAGTGATGTTTTATTCTTCGTGACCATTTTAACTGATAGAGTCGATTTAAAATGGCGCACCCGAGAGGATTCGAACCTCTGACCGCTCGGTTCGTAGCCGAGTACTCTATCCAGCTGAGCTACGGGTGCAGAATAATAAAACTAACAACAAATGGCGGTGAGAGAGGGATTCGAACCCTCGATGGAGTTTTTGACCCCATACTCCCTTAGCAGGGGAGCGCCTTCAGCCTACTCGGCCATCTCACCACAATCGGTTTGTGGGCGGTATAATACGTTTTTTTGAAAATAAGTCAAATCATTTTTTGTAAAAGCCGTTTTGGTTGCTTGATTTATCTCCATTTTGCATAAATAAAGTGCGGTTGAAAAAACAAATAAATTTCTCACTGCACTTTAATTTTAATCATCTCTAGCCTTTTAAAATTGCCCGCAGACGATCGAGCTGACTAGAAGTTTGTTGTTGCTTCTGCTCTACCGTTAATTTTGGCTTATCTTTTTCCCATTGCACATCATCCTGCGGTAACTCTGCCAAGAAACGGCTAGGCTCTGGGCGAATTAACTCACCAAACTGACGTCTTTCACGACAAAGAGAAAAAGTCAGCGTTTGTTGTGCTCGAGTAATACCCACATAGGCTAAACGACGCTCTTCCTCTACATTGTCTTCATCAATACTGGTTTGATGAGGCAAAATCCCCTCTTCCATACCAATTAAATACACATGGGGAAACTCTAAGCCTTTGGAGGCGTGCAATGTCATTAATTGCACTTGATCACTCTCGTCATCATCTTCACTTCGCTCCATCATATCGCGCAAGGTTAAACGGGTAACCACTTGATTTAAATTCATCGGCTCATTCACCTCATCGCCTTTGAGCATATCTTCTACCCAGCTAAACAAGGTTGCCACGTTTTTACTCTGCATTTCAGCAGCTTTCGGACTGGTGGCATACTCATACAAATATTCTTCGTAATGCAATGAAGAAAGTAACGAACGCACCGCGGTTTCAGGATCGGAACGTAAACTTTGATCGTTCAACTCCACCATCCAACGACCAAATTTTTGCAATGCATCATAGGCTTTTGGCGTGACTCGTTGCATGAGTTCAAACTCAAAAATCGCCTCAAATAAGCTAATATGTTTTTCCTGTGCTAACTCGCCTAGTTTTTGTAATGTTGCCGTACCAATTTCCCGTTTCGGTGTATTCACGATACGCAAAAAAGCCGCATCATCATCTTGATTCACCACCAAACGCAAGTAGGCCATCATGTCCTTAATTTCAGCACGAGAGAAAAAAGACGTTCCACCAGAAATTTTGTATGGAATACGGTTTTGCATCAGCACTTTTTCCAATAGTCGGGATTGATGATTCCCCCGATACAAAATCGCATAATCCTTGAATTTAGTTTTACGGCTAAAACGATGAGCAATTAATTCCGCCACAATTCGTTCGGCTTCATGTTCTTCATTTTTCGCTTCAATGACTTGCAGTTTTTCACCTTCGCCTAAGTTGGAAAAAAGCTTTTTGTCAAATACGTGCTCGTTGTTATCAATCAAAATATTGGCACAATGCAAAATACGATGAGTGGAACGGTAATTTTGTTCTAATTTAATGACTTGCACATGCGGAAAATCATCACGTAAACGCACCATATTTTGCGGTCTTGCACCTCGCCAAGAATAAATGGATTGGTCATCATCACCCACTACGGTAAAACAAGCTCGCTCGCCGACGAGTAATTTGATGAGCTCATATTGGCTAGTATTAGTATCTTGATATTCATCCACCAACAAATAGCGGATTTTCTCCTGCCATTTTGACCGTACTTCTTCGTTCTGTTTGAAGAGTAAGGTCGGCAACATAATCAAATCATCAAAATCCAACGCATTGTAAGCTCGAATTTGCGCCGCATAACGCTCATAACACTTTGCAAAGGTTTGATATTTGGCATCTTTCGCTAAGGAATAAGCCTGTTTTGGCGAAACCAAATCATTCTTCCAATTGGAAATAACAGAAATTAATTCACGCAGTAAGTCTTTATCTTCCTGCAGTACATCTGCCGTCAGTTCTTTGAGTAAGGCAAGTTGATCGTGCTCATCAAACAAGGTCATATTCGATTTAAAGCCTAACGCTTTATATTCCCGTTTGATAATGTCGAAACCTAAGGTATGGAAAGTGGAAACAATCAATCCTTTGGATTTTTCTTTACCAATGGAATGGGCTACACGCTCTTTCATTTCACGAG
Source organism: Haemophilus sp. SZY H53 (assembly GCF_054332375.1). Lineage (NCBI taxonomy): Bacteria > Pseudomonadati > Pseudomonadota > Gammaproteobacteria > Pasteurellales > Pasteurellaceae > Haemophilus > Haemophilus sp. SZY H53. The sequence continues at coordinate 121,846 of NZ_JBTGNV010000006.1, read as the reverse complement.
CGGCTTTGTTGGTAAAGGTTACGGCGGCGATCTGTTTAGGTAAATAACCGCAGTGTTCAATCAAATGAGCAATCTTATTGATGATCACGCGAGTTTTGCCCGAGCCTGCGCCTGCCAGCACCAAGCAAGGCCCACTGACATATTCGACAGCCTGTTGTTGTTGAGGATTGAGTTTCATATCTTAATGCAAATTAATTTGACCACGCATAAGGCAATAATGCGGTATCTAATAAAAATGACAGTGGCAAATCTAAAATAGGTAAGCCCCATTTTTGTGCCATCTCTAAATCATAAGCCGCCCCCGCATAAGGTGTGTATTTTTCCGATGGATCGATTAATTTCACCACCGTACCACAACCGGTTAACGCTAAAAGTGCGGTTAAAATCAGAAGTGTTTTTTTCATTCACGACGTGCTTTTAAAGCTAAATAGACAGCTTCCGGCACCAGTTTTTTCACATCGCCATGATGTAAATAAATTTCTCGTACAATCGTGGAAGACACAAACGCCCATTTTTCTGTTGGTGGGAAAAACAAACTATCCACACCCTCGGTTAATAAACGGTTTAACGCGGCCAGTTGTAATTCATATTCGAAGTCCGTCGTTGTACGCACGCCACGAATAATTGCTGTAATCTTTTTCGCTTTGATTTCATTCGCGAGTAAATCATAGAATCCAAATACTTCCACATTGGGCAAATGAGCGACCGATTGACGCACCAGCTCAACGCGTTCTTCCAATGAGAACAATGGCTTTTTGCTCGGACTATTCGCCACCGCGACAAAAACTTTCGGGAAAATGACCGCACTTCGCGCAATAATATCTAAATGCCCGTTTGTAATCGGGTCAAACGTGCCAGGGTAAATTACGCTTGTCATTTATTGTTCTCCGAAATATGGGTTAAATAAGGATGAAGCAAATCTAAAAGACGCTGTAATGCGCCACGATTTTCGATTAATACCTCGTAACCTGCATTGCCTAAACGTTGACGCGCTCCTTTCGAATTCAATAACTTATCAATAATCTCTGACAATGCTTTTTCTGTTGAGTTGATTTGCAACACACCTTGCACTTCTAAGAGCGAAGTAAAAACTTCAGGAAAATTGAAGGTATACTTTCCACTCACAACGGGTAATTTAAATGCCAAAGGCTCTAAAGGATTATGTCCCCCATGTTTGACCAAACTTCCGCCGACAAACGCAATATCTGAAATACCATACATCAACATCAACTCACCCATGGTATCACCCAGAATCACTTGGGTATTTTCTGAAGGAATCTCCCCCGTTGAACGACGAATAAAGTGAAAGTTGGCTTTTTCAATTAAATCTGCCACAGGATTAAAACGTTCAGGATGACGAGGCACTAGCAATAACAGCAAATTCGGATGTTTTTTTAATAACAAATGATGCGCATGTAAAATAAGTTCTTCTTCCCCTTCGTGCGTACTCGCCGCAATCCAAACAGGACGATTTTTCACCCAATCTGCACTAAGCAGCGCAATTTTTTTTAATAAGTCATCACTAACGACAAGATCATATTTAATATTGCCTGTTAATCGTAGACGTTCTTTCTCGTAGCCTAACGCTAAATAGCGCTTTCCGCTGATATTGTCTTGTGGTGCAATCAAACTGATTTGAGAAAACATACGTTGCAAACATTGTTTCACTTTCCCATAACGTTTCGCTGAGCGTGCAGAAAGACGTGCATTCGCCACAATGAAAGAAATATTTCGATGAGCCAAACAATCAATCAAATTTGGCCAAAGTTCCGTTTCAATCACAATGAATACTTTAGGTTGAATAAAATCAATAAAACGATGAATGGCATCGGGCAAATCATAAGGCAGGTAACAATGCGTCACACTTTCCCCGAACGCGGCTTTTACTCGTTCAGAGCCTGTAGGCGTAACGGTTGTAAACGTTATCGGTAAATGTGGATAATCTTGCTGAATACGCTTTACTAAAGGCGTTACAGCTATCACTTCTCCAACCGAAGCTGCATGAATAACTACGCCATTTTGCGCAGGCTTACTTAATCTTTCATAAAACCCGTAACGCTCACCTAAACGCTTTCGATAATTAGGTGACTTAATACTACGTAGTAGCATAAAAAACAATACTAAAGGCTGAATCAAGTACATCAGACTGGTATAAAAAAAACGCCACATAAAATAAATTCGGTTATACTGAAAAAAATTTCGGCTAGTATAACAAAAAAAGGATCAAAATATGCCAACAATTAGCGTTGCCATGATTGTCAAAAATGAAGCAACAAATCTTGCTCAATGTCTTGATACAGTAAAAGATTGGGTAGATGAAATCATTATTGTCGATTCAGGCAGTACGGATAATACCCAAGAAATTGCGGAACAATATGGTGCAAAATTTTATTCGCATTCTGATTGGCCAGGTTTTGGCAAACAACGCCAACGCGCACAACAATATGCCACCAGTGATTATGTTTTGTGGCTAGATGCCGATGAACGCGTCACACCAAGACTGCGTGAATCCATTCAACAAGCGGTTCAACAAGATGCGCCAAATAGGGTTTATGATATTCCGCGCGTCAGTGAAGTGTTTGGATGTGAAATTCGTCATTCCGGTTGGTATCCTGATTATGTGGTGCGTTTATATCGCACAAATTATGCAGGATATAATGATTCTCTGGTACATGAAAAAGTGGTTTATTCTGAAAACACAAAAGTACAGAAATTAACTGGGGATTTGGAGCATTTCACGTATAAAAGCATTCATCACTATTTGGTAAAATCCGCAGACTACGCCAAAGCTTGGGCAGATCAACGCCAAGCTAAAGGTAAAAAAGCAACATTGTGGCAAGGTGTCAGTCATGCCATCGGATGCTTTGTGAAAATGTACATTTTAAAAGCAGGCTTCTTAGATGGAAAACAAGGGTTCCTGCTCGCAGTACTTTCCGCTCATTCAACTTTTGTGAAATATGCTGATTTATGGGAGCGTAACCAGCATTAATCAAAAACAAAAAGTGCGGTCAAATCAAAATCACCGCACTTTTTCTTTGTCTAAACTTTTATTACAGAATGAATCGACTTAAATCTTCATTCTCAATCACTTCGCCTAAAGCATCAATTACATAAGCAGCATCAATATTAACAGTTTGACCGTCCATTTCACTCGCATCAAATGAGATTTTATCCATTAAACGCTCCATAACGGTATGCAAACGTCTTGCACCGATATTCTCCGTTTTCTCATTCACACGGAAGGCTGCTTCGGCAATTTTCTTGATTGCATCTTGTGTAAACTCAATGTTTACGCCTTCTGTTGCCATGAGCGCTTTATATTGTTCCGTTAAAGAGGCATTTGGCTCAGTTAGAATACGCTCAAAATCCTCTGCCGTTAATGCTGATAATTCAACACGAATTGGCAAGCGACCTTGCAACTCGGGGATTAAATCCGATGGACGCGCCACTTGGAATGCGCCCGATGCAATAAAGAGAATATGATCAGTTTTCACCATACCGTGTTTGGTATTAACCGTTGAACCTTCCACTAATGGTAATAAGTCACGTTGCACACCTTCACGTGATACATCTGCACCACTGTATTCGCCTTTTTTACAGATCTTATCAATCTCATCAATAAATACGATACCGTTTTGCTCAACGGCATCGATGGCTTTTTGTTTCAATTCTTCTGGATTAATCAATTTGGCTGCTTCATCGTCAATTAAGGTTTTTAATGCATCCTTAATTTTCATTTTGCGTTTTTTAGTTTTATCCGAACCCAGACTTTGGAACATAGATTGCAACTGATTGGTCATTTCTTCCATGCCTGGAGGTGCCATGATTTCCACGCCCATTGACATGCCCGCAGACACATCAATTTCTATTTCTTTATCGTCTAATTGACCTTCACGTAATTTTTTACGGAACGCTTGGCGAGTGCTACTGTTGGTATCGTGGTTTTCGACTTCACCCCATTGATTTTTCGGTGGTGGCAATAATGCATCTAAAATACGATCTTCCGCTGCATCTTCTGCTTTCGCACGATTTTTCGCAATTTCTTGTTGGCGAACTAATTTCATCGCACTGTCCGTTAAATCACGGATAATGGAGTCCACTTCTTTCCCCACATAGCCCACTTCGGTGAACTTCGTCGCTTCCACTTTAATGAAAGGCGCATTGGCTAATTTCGCAAGACGACGTGCAATCTCGGTTTTACCTACACCCGTTGGCCCAATCATTAAAATATTTTTAGGGGTCACTTCATGACGAAGTGGCTCTTGTAACTGCATTCTTCTCCAACGGTTACGCAACGCGATCGCAACCGCTCTTTTCGCCTCTTTTTGGCCGATAATATGTTGATCTAATTCGGAAACAATTTCACGAGGGGTCATTTCAGACATAATTTTTCCTTACTTATTCGGTAATTCTTCAATAGTAAAATTCGTATTAGTGAACACGCAAATATCACCGGCAATTTTTAAAGATTTCTCAACAATTTCACGGGCTGATAAATCGGTATTTTCCACCAACGCACGGGCTGCCGATAATGCATAATTACCGCCAGAACCAATGGCTAAAATCTGATCGGCTTCCGGTTGCACCACATCACCAATACCGGTAATGATTAAACTTTCTTTTTCATCCGCTACAATCAACATTGCTTCTAACTTGCGTAACGCACGATCGGTTCGCCAATCTTTGGCTAATTCTACAGCAGCTTTTAACAAATGCCCTTGATGCATTTCTAATTTACGTTCGAATAATTCAAATAAGGTGAACGCATCAGCTGTGCCGCCTGCGAAACCGGCTAAAACTTTGCCATTATATAAACGGCGTACTTTACGGGCATTCCCTTTCATCACTGTATTGCCTAGTGAAACCTGTCCATCGCCCCCAACAACCACTTGGCCATCACGACGTACGCTTACAATTGTTGTCATTCTTTTTATCCTTCTTTTAAGAAAAGTTATTCGTTATATGGCGATCGATTCCACCAAATTCAAGGGGAAATTTTTCTTTGATGCTTTATTAAACAAACATCTCAAAAAAATATGACAAAGATCACTTTTTTAAATAGCAAACGATTGCTATTATTTCACACCCATATTTTAAAGTAATATGATTTGTTACAAGTAAAACAAACTACTTAATGAGGAAAACATGAAAAATTTACTTAAACTTTCTGCCATTGCAATTTTAGCGGCAAGCGCAATCTCTACTTTTGCATCAAACAAAGAACCTTATACTGAACAAGGTACGAATGCTCGTGAAATGACTGAGCAAAAACCGATTCACTGGATCTCTGTTGAACAATTAAAAAAAGAATTGGAAGGCAAAGCACCAATTAATGTGAGCTTCGACATTGACGATACTGTACTTTTCAGTAGCCCTTGCTTCTATCACGGCCAACAAAAATACTCCCCAGGTAAACATGATTACTTAAAAAATCAAGATTTCTGGAATGAAGTAAATGCGGGTTGTGACCAATATTCTATTCCAAAACAAATTGCGATAGATTTAATTAATATGCACCAAGCACGTGGCGACCAAATTTATTTCATCACGGGTCGTACAGCTGGCGATAAAGATGGTGTGACCCCAGTGCTACAAAAAGCCTTTAATATTAAAGACATGCACCCTGTAGAATTCATGGGCGGTCGCAAGCTTCCAACTAAATATAACAAAACGCCAGGTATTATTGAGCATAAAGTGAGCATTCACTATGGTGACAGCGATGATGATATCCTCGCAGCAAAAGAGGCTGGCATTCGTGGTATTCGTTTAATGCGTGCGGCCAACTCCACTTACCAACCAATGCCAACGCTTGGTGGCTATGGTGAAGAAGTATTAATAAACTCAAACTACTAATCTTTATAAAAAAAGTGCAGATCACAGTGTAATCTGCACTTTTTTATTTCGCCACTAATAAAATTAGTTTTTTGCTGCTGCCGCAGCTTTCACGATGACGGCGAATGCAGGCGCTTTAAGTGAAGCTCCTCCTACTAATGCACCATCAATATCCAGTTGAGTAAATAATTCTGCTGCATTAGCATCATTAACCGAACCACCGTATTGAATGATGACTTGATCTGCTACAGCTTGTGATTTTGCTCCGATATGAGCACGGATAAATGCGTGAACAGCTTGAGCTTGTGCTGGAGTTGCGGATTTACCGGTACCGATTGCCCAAATTGGTTCGTAAGCAATCACTGCACCATTAAATGCTTCTACACCTAATGCGTTAATGACAGCATCAATTTGACGCGCACATACTTCTTCTGTTTTACCCGCTTCGTTTTCAGCTTCAGTTTCACCAATACATAATACTGGTACTAAACCTGCTTCTTTTAATGCACCAAATTTTTTTGCCACAAACTCATCGCTTTCCTTATGGTAAGTACGACGCTCGGAGTGGCCTATGATAATATATTTTGCACCGAAATCTTTCAGCATTTCAGTAGAAATATCGCCTGTGAATGCACCTTTCACATTTACATCTACATTTTGTGCACCTAAAGCAATTTGACTATTCGCAAGAGCTGTTTCTGCAATATCTAAATACATGACTGGCGGGGCAATAGCCACATCACAACCCGTAACCCCCTGTAATTCTACTTTTAAACCGTCAATTAACTCTTTGGTAAACGCTTTGCTACCATTTAATTTCCAGTTACCCATAACTAAAGGACGACGTGCCATTTTTGTTTCTCCATATTGAATAAATAAAAAGTGTGTTTACTATACCAAACTTTGGGCAGATTTCTTTGTGCAAAATCACATTTTGAAAATTTTTTTGGGTAAATGATGATTATTTTGTGCTAAAAAGCTACAATCTACTGTATGGAACCGATAAAAAATAACCAATTTTATAAATAAACGGAAAATAGGTCTGGTAACAATGAAAATTTTCAAAGCCGAACAATGGAATATAGAAGTGCTTGCTCCACTCTTTGAAGCCTATCGACTTACCAACGGAATGAGTGAAAATCCTGACCGCACTTTAACCTTTTTAACAAATCGTATACGTTTTAATGAAAGCATATTTTTTGTTGCTGTAAACGAAAACTCACAGGCGATTGGTTTTGTCCAACTTTATCCTCGCTTATCCTCTTTACAACTACAACGCTATTGGCAATTAACCGATATTTTTGTAAAAGAAGACAAACATCAAGCCGAGATTTATGCTGTCCTTATTTCTAAAGCGAAAGAGTTTGTCCGTTATACACAATCTAATCGTTTAGTGGCGGAATTGAGTCAAGCTCAACAGAATATTTTAGAACACGAAGGATTTAAGCTAAACACGAAAAAAAGTTTGTTTGAATTAACTCTCTAATGCATACACTCCTCAATCAATATTGGGATTACTTGAGAATTGAACGTCAAGTCAGTCCACATACGCTCACCAATTATCAACATCAACTGAATGCGATTTTAGCTATTCTGGCTGAAAAAGGTATTCAGCACTGGCAGCAAGTGAATCCTAGTGTGGTTCGTCTTATTTTGGCGGAAAGCCGTAAGCAAGGTTTAAAAGAAAAGAGCTTAGCATTACGTTTGTCTGCTCTTCGTCAGTTCTTCAGCTATCTTGTGCAGCAAGGTCAACTTAAAGTGAATCCGGCAACGGGTATTTCAGCGCCGAAACAAGGCAAACATTTACCAAAAAATATTGATGCTGAACAGGTCCAAAAATTGCTTTCAAATGACAGCAAAGATCCCATTGATTTGCGTGATCGTGCGATGATGGAATTGATGTATAGCTCAGGGCTTCGCTTATCTGAATTACAAGGCTTAAACCTTAATAGCATTAACACTCGTGTACGTGAAGTGAGAGTGATTGGTAAGGGAAACAAAGAACGTATTGTGCCTTTTGGACATTATGCTTCTCATGCAATTCAGCAATGGTTGAAGGTACGCCCTTTATTTAATCCTAAAGATGACGCCCTTTTTGTGAGCCAACAAGGAAATCGCCTCACTCATCGCTCTATTCAAAAGCGAATGGAAACCTGGGGCATTCGCCAAGGATTAAACAGCCATCTCAATCCACACAAACTACGTCACTCTTTTGCAACGCATATGCTGGAAGCAAGTTCAGATTTGCGTGCCGTTCAAGAGCTTTTAGGGCACAGCAATTTATCCACCACGCAAATTTATACGCATTTGAATTTCCAACATCTTGCTGAAGTGTATGATCAAGCCCATCCTCGAGCAAAACGAAAAAAATAAGCAAAGTGCGGTCAAAAACCGTCATCTTTTTTAACCGCACTTCTAAACAAAAAGGCTACCTTTCGGTAGCCTTTATTCATTTCACTATAAGCTAAATGCTTGAATATAAGGAAGTTTACCTTTCTTCAGCATGTCTTCGATACCGCTTTGGTGATCATTTTCACCTAGGCCTCGTAATTCAAAGGTAACGCCAACACTGTTATCATAAACCACTTGATCATCACGTTGATTTTGCCGACTGGTGACATAACGTCTCGCCCCTACGCCAACAGACCAACAGCATGAGTTATATTGCACACCCACATATTGCTCAACCGGTTTTTTCAATGCAATATCTTGATAGTATTTCCCAACAACTGCCCAATTATCCGAGACTTCCCATGCGGCTACAACACCGACCTGTTTAATATCTTGTTGGTAACGGTTAGCAGACGCACCTAAATTTTGGTTGATATACTCTTTACTTGCGTAACGATAATTTAACTGAATTAGATTATTCTTAATTGGGTTAAATTCTAGACTACTATTCGCCAATGAAGCCTTATCGAGCAACGTATCGTATTGGTAGCTACCGCGCCAATTCCATTTATCGCTCATTTTCCAGTTAGACTCTAATGCCCAAGAAGAAGAGGATTTTGGTGTGCGATTACTCGGGTTATCATCAATTCTGGAGGCCGTTAAATAATAAATTTGTCCTGCGGAGAAGTTAAAACGCTCATCGGCATTTTTATCATAAAAACGGGTGGTTCCTCCTACTGTCACCTGGTTAGCCGATGAAATACGGTCTAAACCACTATAACGACGGTCACGAAATAAGGAATAATAATCTTGCTGAATTAACGCTGAATCATAACCAAAACCAAGATAATCATTGACCTGTTTTGAACCGATATTACTTTGATCTTTATACGGTCGATATAAGTATTGTGCGTGTGGTTCCAGTGTTTGTGTATAGCCATCAAATAAAGTTTTGTTGGTGGCTAAAACTGTTTGTAAGTCTACTTTTAATTGTGGCAATACACGATTTACGGATTTTTGTACCTCTTCTGCAGCAGCAGAAGATCCTTTCTTCTGATTATAATGCGTTGCATAAAGTTTGGTTTCAATGTTCAAGTTTCCGTATTTATTTGACATTACTGTCGTCAAACTCGGCTCAGTATGGAAACGCCAAGCCGTTGGCATTAATGCACTGTCATTATCAAAACGTGCGGCTTGTGAGAATAATTTAAAATCTAACCAACCATTTGCTAAATCATTTTTATAATAATTGAAGTCCATTTGTGGCATCGTACGATACGGCCCAACGGAAACTTCGTCAAAAATCTGAAACTGACGAGCTGAAATCGCAAAATTATAGTTTGGCTGATAATACGCAATACGAGCATATTGGTTGGCATAACCGTCTGTGCTGCTGCCATAATCCGAATCAAAATCAGTGAAGTAGCGGTTATCACTGACTTTAGTATAATCAATATTCAAACGCCAATTTTCAAGAAAAGAGGAGTTGTGATTCCAATAAAATAAATGGCGTTTATGACTCTCGCTGATATATTCATCGTAACGATCTCGTCCTAAATATTCGCCCGCCAGTTTACCTTCACCAACCGGTGTTAAATAACGGAACTCACCATTTAATTGCCAGCCACGCTGTGACATATATTTTGGTGCAAATGTGGCATCGTAATTTGGTGCAATGTTCCAATAAATTGGTTGTTTATACCAAAAACCATCACGACTAGAATGACCGACTGTTGGCATTAATAAACCTGAACGACGACGATCACCAATCGGTAATTGTAGATAAGGAGTATAGAATACCGGCACACCTAATACTTTAAAACGAGCATGCCAAAATTCAGCATATTCTTCTTTAATGTGCTGACGAATCTCAGAGGCATCTACCGCCCAAGCATTATCATCGGGTAAACAAGAGGTAAATGTCGCATTTTTCATTAAACGGTAATTATCACCTAACTCAATTTCCTGAGCTTTACCACGACCTTGGCGTCCTACAAGTTGGTAGTCTGCATCGGTGACATTACCGTTTTTACTATCTAAATTAAAACTCGCATCATTCCCTAATAGGTTAATTTGATTATCTTTGTAATCAAATCCTCCTCGCAAATAAGCCCAGCGTTGTGCTTGTTCACCTTCACCAGTTTGTTTAACTTCAACTGAATTACCAACTAAATGACGGTTTCCTTGTTTCAAATCCACATTGCCTTGATAAATCGCCTGAGTTGGCTGATTAATCTCTGCTTTATCTGCTTCAATATAAACCGGCAAATTATTAACATCACCTTTCACAACCTCACCAGTAAAATGAGGCACGCCAAGTAAACACTGAGAATGCAGATCTGCCAAACTTTGTTGACTATAAAGTGCGGTCAGAATTGAGATTGAAATTAAGGTATATTTTTTATTCATAATTCAGTTCTTATTCAGATGAAATTAGGGGGATTATACTGGAATATCACTTACAACAACAGCCATTTATATGGTCGTTGACTAATCCCATAGATTGCATAAAAGCATAGCATGTGGTGTCGCCAACAAAAACGAAACCACGTTTTTTTAAGGCTTTAGAAAGAGCTTTAGATATTTCTGTTTTAGCCGGCACAGATCTAAAATCAGGCACATCATTCACTATCGGTTTATAATTTACAAATGACCAAATAAAATCACTGAAATTTTCACCGCACTTTTCCATCGCCAAATAAGCTTTAGCATTTTTGACAATGGCTTCTAACTTGGCGCGATGGCGAATTAATCCCGTATTTTGCATGCAAGCATCAATATCAAGTACAGTCATTTTGGCGATTTTTTTCGGTTCAAATTGATGAAAGGCCACACGGTAAGATTCACGTTTTTTCAAAACCATAATCCACGAAAGCCCCGCTTGCTGCCCTTCCAAACAAATTTTTTCAAATAGCTTTTGGCTGTCGAATTCAGGCTTTCCCCATTCCTTGTCATGATAATCAATATAAATAGGCTGTTCGCCAACCCAAGGGCATCGAGTCATCATAACATCGCCTTTTTAAGCTTCTCATAAACCGCAACAAAATCTGGCATTACGCCTCGCCATAAATGGAAAGAATGTGCAGCTTGCGCGACCAACATTCCAAAGCCATCGCTAACATTGGTTAAACCTAAACTTTTACATAATGCGATAAATGGCGTATCCGCACCTTTCGCATATTGCATATCATAAAAAGCCGAGCCCAATTTTAAAATTTCAGTATCAATTGGAGCCGTTCCACCACTTAATCCAGCGGAAGTCGCATTAATCACCAAATCATAAGTTTGTAGCGGAATAGAATCCATTGAGGCGGCTTGAATATTGCCATAAGGCTGAAATCTTTCAGCTAATTCTTTTGCTTTCGAAAAAGTGCGGTTAGCAAGGACAATATTTTGTTGAGCTTGTAAAAGTGGCAATAATACGCCTTTTGTCGCGCCTCCCGCTCCTAACATTAATACACGCTGATTTGGACGAAGCCAATTTAAACGCTCCAAATCCGTCACTAAGCCAATCCCATCGGTGTTATCCGCATAAAGCTCCCCATTATCGAGTTTTTTTAGCGTATTACAGGCTTCCGCCAGTTTTGCTCGTTGGCTATATTCGTCTGCCAGCTGATAAGCTCGTTCTTTAAAAGGCGAAGTAATATTGCAACCTTTTGCGCCCTCCTCAAAAAATGCCAAAAGCTGTTGTTCAAAAGCATCAAGATCGCCTAACTTTGCAATGTATTCTATGGCTTGATGCGTTTGCGCTGCTAACTGACTTTGAATTAACGGGGATTTACTTTGCGCAATCGGATTCCCCCACACAGCATAAAGATCCATAAATTATCCCTGTCTAAAAAGTTGATTTGTGCGCAAGTCTCGAATTTCGGATGGATTGCGTGCCCCGCCTACCATTTCATCTAATACTGGAAAATCTGCACCGAATTGTGACCGCACTTCATCAGCGATGCGGCAAGGTGGCTCACCAGTCAAATTGGCGCTAGTAGAAGTTAATGCAAACCCCGTGAGTTCACATAAGGCTTTTACGGAAGGATGATCGCACAAACGTACTGCGATGCTATCAAATTTGCCTGTGAGAAAATGCGGGGTGGTCGATTTAGCTGGCACAATCCAAGTAGTTGGACGTTCATATTTACCTTGAAGGCGAGAAAGCTGCTCATCATTAATCTGCTCAAAATCGACAAAAGGACGGAAAAAATCCAAGCTAGGTGCCACTAAAATCAACCCTTTTTCCACGGGACGTTGCTTTAAATCAAGTAATTTTTTTACCGCACTTTCACTTTGCGGATTACAGCCCAAGCCAAATACAGCTTCAGTGGGATAAGCAACCACTTGATTTTGTCGAAGGGCCTCGGCGACTTGTTCTCTATTCATTTCACTCTTTTACTTTTATTGCTCAAAAATATGACGGCAAGTTTTATTTGCACACTGGAAAATTTGTTTTTCCCCATCTTCGCTTTTTAACAAAGAAAGTGGAAAATGGCACGTTGGGCAAGGCACGGTATAAGGCTTGGCAGGCAAAGAAAATTTACATTTAGGGAAATTATCACAGCCGTAAAAAATCTTTCCTTGACGACCACGACGAGAAATCAAATGCCCCGTTTTGCATTCAGGACAAGCCATTTTTTCCTCAGATTCAGATTCTTCCCGCACCACAAAATCGCATTCAGGATAATAACTACAACCAATAAACATTCCAAAACTGCCTTGTTTCAACTGCAATAAATTACCGCACTTCGGACAAATTTCATCAAGTGTTTTTAATACTTTATGTTCCGATCGTTGCAAAGGTCGCAAATAATCACATTCAGGATAAGCAGAGCAACCTAAAAACAGCCCTTTTTTGCCTTGTTTAATTTGCAAAGGCGCACCACATTGAGGGCAATATTCCTGTTGTTTGCTATGATGAAAAAGGCTTTGATTCATAATCTGTCCTTATGCTTGAAGCATTGCTTCCAATTCTTCCTGGGCTGCCAACCAATCCATCTCGACTTCTTCCAATGCTTTCTTCTCCTCTACTTGCTGTGCCAAAAGTGCGGTCAATTTTTCTTTATTTTCTGCGCTGTATAGTTCGGAATCAGCCAATTGCTTTTCAATCTCCGCAAGTTTGGAGGCATGTTTATTCATTTTTTCCTCCAATTGAGAGATTTGTTTACGAAGAGGCGCAGTTTGTTGACGAAGTTCGGCCTCGCGACGTTTTTGTTCCTTGCGGTTTTGCATGGAATTTTCATTGTCGTCATTTTTCTCCGAGGATTTATTTTCTGGTGCACTATTTTGTTCATTCAGCCATTTTTGATAATCCTCTAAATCGCCTTTGAATTCTTCCACTTTTTTATCGTGTACCAAATAGAATTCTTCCACGGTATTACGTAGTAAGTGGCGATCGTGAGAAACCACCACCAAAGAGCCTTCGTAATCCACCAGTGCTTCAGTTAATGCCTGACGCATATCCAAATCCAAGTGGTTGGTTGGTTCATCAAGTAATAGCAAATTCGGTCGTTGCCAAACAATCAAAGCTAACACCAAGCGGGCTTTTTCTCCTCCTGAAAAGGATTTCACTGTTTGATTTACTTTATCGCCGTGAAACGCAAAACCACCCAAATAATCTCGAACCTGTTGCTCAGTTTGCTCAGGCGCGAGTTTTTGCATATGCCAGAGAGCGGATTCGTCTGCACGTAGCGTATCAAGCTGATGCTGAGCAAAATAACCGAGTTGCACGCCTTTAGCCAACTGTACTGTGCCTGAAAGTGCGGTCAGTTCTCCCGCTAAAAGTTTAATCAAGGTTGATTTTCCTGCACCATTTTTACCGAGTAAACCAATGCGCGAACCCGGTACTAAATTCAGCTTAATTTTACTTAAAATTTCTATCGCACTTTCACCGCTACCATAACCTGCACTCGCCTGCTCAATCATCACCAATGGATTCGGCAAGGATTGCGGCGGACGAAATTCAAAGGTAAAAGGATTATCCACATAAGCCGGTGCAATCAGTTCCATGCGCTCTAAGGCTTTCATGCGGCTTTGTGCTTGTTTGGCTTTGGTCGCTTTCGCTTTAAAGCGGTCGATATATTTTTGTAAATGAGAGATCTTTTGTTGTTGCTGACGATACATGGCAGTTTGTTGTGCCAGTTTAGTTGCTCGTTGCACTTCAAAGGAAGAATAATCGCCCGTGTATTCGTTAAGCTTCTGATTTTCGATATGGAGGATTTTTGTCACAATCGGATCGAGAAAATCACGGTCGTGGGAAATTAATACCAAGGAGCCTTGATATTGCACTAACCAACGTTCTAACCAAATAACCGCATCTAAATCCAAATGGTTGGTCGGCTCATCCAGTAATAATAAATCTGACGGACAAAGCAGAGCTTGCGCCAAATTCAAACGCATCCGCCAACCACCCGAAAAGGTTTTCACTGGCTGAGTTGTTTCTTCTTGGCTAAATCCTAAACCATGCAATAAAGAAGCTGCGCGAGATTGAATTGTCCACGCATCTAAGGTTTCTAATTGCCCGTGAATACGCGCAATGGCGTTACCGTCATTGCGTTCATTTGCTTGCTCAAGCTCTTGTTGCAAGCGGCAATATTCACGATCTCCTTGAATCACATAATCAATGGCAGGAATATCCAATGCCGGCGTTTCTTGATTCACCCAAGATACCCGCCAGTTGGATGGATAAGTGATCTCTCCACCCTCTGGCGTTAATTCTTTTTTTAATAGGGCAAAAAGAGACGACTTACCGCAACCATTCTTCCCCACCAAGCCGACTTTTTGTTTCGGATTGATGGTTGCCGTGGCATTCTCGAGCAATTCGGTTTGCCCGCGCTTTAGGGAAATATTATTAAATACAATCATTTTTTCGAATACATCTGAATTTGTGCCTATTTTGCAATATTTTTCCTTTTCTCGGAACAGTCTATTCCAATTTTATCGATATTTCTGCCAGAAAAAACACGTATAATGACGCTCAACAAATCAATCATGAGGAAATAAAATGAAGCTCTCAATTCTTAATCTCGCCCCTGTTCGAGAAGGGCAAACTTATTTGCAAGCGGTCGATTCGATGGTAAATCTTGCAAAACATGCTGAGAGCATTGGCATTGAACGCTATTGGATTGCTGAGCATCATAATATGAAAAATTTGGTGAGTTCAGCGACCGCACTTTTAATTCAACATACGCTAGCCAATACGAAGACCTTACGCGTGGGGTCTGGTGGCGTGATGTTACCAAATCATTCGCCGTATGTAGTAGCGGAGCAATATGGCACACTGGAGACGCTTTATCCAAACCGTGTTGAACTCGGTTTAGGCCGTGCGCCAGGAACGGATATGCAAACGGCTGCGGCACTTCGTCGTGGACGAAACAGCTTAGATTTCCCTGCAGAAATTGCGGAACTTCGCGGTTACTTTAAAGATAGCAACCCAGTTTCAGCTTATCCTTCCGCGGGCTTGAATATACCATTTTATATTTTAGGATCTAGCACCGAAAGTGCCTATCTTGCGGCAGAGCTTGGCTTGCCTTATGCTTTTGCTTCACACTTTGCGCCACGCATGATGGAAATGGCGGTGGAGATTTACCGCAAAAACTTCAAACCATCGACCTATCTTGCTGAGCCTTATGTCATCTTAGGTGTAAACGCGATTGTCGCCGAAACCGATAAAGAAGCAAGACAACTCGCGACGACACAAACATTATTTTTCTTAAATGTGGTGACTAACGCACAACAAAATTTACAACCACCGATGGCATCAGAAGAAGATGTTTGGAAAGCTCAAATGCACGCCCAAAAGAAACCGCACTTTGGCCCAGTCGATTTCGAGGAAATCCCAATTTACAACCAAGAGCGTGCCGTAGTGGAACAAATGACCGCTTGTTCGCTTATCGGTAGTCCTGAAAGCGTGGATTTTCAACTCAAGCAATTACGTGAACGGGTACATTTTGATGAAATTATGGCGGTGAGCTATATTTTTGATGAACAAAAACAAGCCCAATCTTATACAATGTTGAAAGCGATTGTGGATAAGCTATCGTGAAAAAAACATGGCGAGATTATCTCGCCATATTTTTATGCCTTAACCATTTTCGCTAACAAGATCTCTTTTAGTTTGTTATATACCCATATCACCCGCTCGGCGACAATCGTTTGATATGGTCGATATAAATAAAGCTGCCATTTTTGCTTTTCAATTTCAGGGAAGAGCTCCACCAATTGACCGTTTTCTAAATAGGGATCACAAACACTGTTGATAAAATAAGAGCAAGCGCGTCCAGCCAATGCTGATTGCAGTTCGCTTTGCACATCTGAGGCAAAAAAAATCGCGCGGTTTGGCATAAAGCGTTGTTCAGCATTGATTTGCCACTGCCAAATACGTTTAAGCTTAGGGTCAATCAAACCACTCAGCGGATAATTTTGAGCTAAATCTTGCAGATCTTTAGGAAAATCTAATCGTTTGAGTAAAGTTGGCGAAGCGACAATTTTTTCCGAAAAAGTGCAAATATGCTGCGCCACCCAATCCAGCTCGGGTTCTTGACAAATTCGCAAGCCAATATCGATCTGGTCATCCACACTTTTGAGCTTATCAATGCCCACCCACCAGTCAATCGCAATATCCGGGTAAGGCTCAAGTGCAGTTAATAATTCAAACAAAATTTCATCGTTATAAGGCATCGGAGGCAAAGTAATTCTCACAACGCCTTGCATTGCTTTATCTTTCACATTGTTTATGGAAAACAGCCGTTCACCTTCCGCCAAATATTGTGTGGCTTTCGGCAAAAATTGTTCGCCAAACTCTGTTAGCTTGATATTTCGTGTGTTACGTTTAAACACACTTTCACCTAATAAAGCCTCAAGATCGGCGATCATTCTTGTTACCACTTGAGGTGAAACGGCAAGCCGCTGAGCCGTTTCGCGAAAATTTAAGGTTTCAGCTGCGGAGCAAAAATAGCGAAGAGCCTCTAATTTATTCATCATTATTCCTTTTTTAAGAATAGTTTATTCTCATTTTATTGATTTTCAGTTCAAAAAACTAGGCTATACTTCACATCATTACGACAAATAACCTGTTTTAAATTTTCTTTTAACATTAGGAGAACAAAATGGCAGATCTCAAAAGTCCTGTGGCAGACCGTGCAGAACATAATGCGTTTTTCCCTTCAACGTACTCATTAAGCCAATATGTGGCAAAAAAAACGGATTTCGATGGTTTTAAATTCAACAAACCTTACACAGGCGGCAAACACAAAATTTTAATGGTCGCATCAGACGAGCGTTATCTTGAAATGAAAAATGGCAAATTATTCTCAACAGGTAATCACCCTGTAGAAACAATGTTGCCAATGTTACACATTCACCACGCAGGTTTTGAAATTGAAGTAGCAACCCTTTCAGGTAACGCTGTAAAATTTGAAATGTGGGCTATGCCAACAGAAGATGAAGCGGTGATGGGCTTATACGAAACCTACTTGCCGAAATTCAAAAGTCCACGTAAATTAGCGGATATGTTGGCGGAAGTCACTGCGGAAGATTCGCCATACTTAGGCGTGTTCATCCCTGGTGGCCACGCAGCATTGCACGGCTTACCGTTCAGCACCGATATGAAAGCTGTGTTAAACTGGGCGATAAAAAATGATAAATATATCATCAGTTTATGTCATGGTCCTGCGGCATTCTTAGCGGCAAGCGTGGACGAAAAACCAGAAGATTTCCCATTCAAAGGTTATGAAATCTGCGTGTTCCCAGACGCATTAGATGAAGGCGCAAACGTGGATATCGGCTACATTCCAGGTAAATTACAGTGGTTATTGGCTGAGCGCTTAGAAGCTTTAGGAATGAAAATATTGAATGAAGGCATTACCGGTCAAGTACACAACGATCGTAATGTACTAACTGGCGACAGTCCACTGGCGTCAAATAATCTTGGTATTTTAGCGGCGAATGAGTTGTTAAAGAAAGTAGGACAATAAGCCTAAATCAAGAAAAAGTGCGGTGAAATCAGATTTCATCGCACTTTTTGTTTATTAAGCCGGTTTTATGTCTACTAAATTCTCCCTATTAGAAAATAGGTATCAGATTAACCGCATTTTAAATCAACGAAAAATATTAATAAGCTGTTTCTATTGGTAAACCTGCCTTCTCCCAACCATCAAACCCACCGATTAAACTAAATACATTTTCATAGCCTTGCTCAACGAGAAACGTCGCCACATTTCGGCTACTCACGCCATGATAACAACTCACAATAATCGGGGAATCGAAATCCACCTGTTCTTCAAATTGTAAAAAGCTTTGGTTGGTTAAATGAAATGCCCCTTTTGCGTGGGAATAAGTAAAACGTTGTGGATCCCGAATATCTGCAAGCATGGCACCATTTTGTACCATTTCCCAAGCTTGTTCTGGACTAATTTCTTTAAATGACATGGTTTATTCCTTTAGCCCGTTGTTTATACACACCATCAAAAATAATCAGACTCATGGCCAATACTAAACAAATGAATAACGGATAGCTATTCGCATCCATTTCCTCTCCAATTAAAAATGAAATAATCACCATCAAAATGGTTTCAACATAACCTAAAAGGCCAAGTAAATTCATTGGCAGCATATTGCTCGCAATAACATAAGCAATCAATGCTGAGCCACTAATAAGCCCGAGTAATACCAATAATACCCAAATATTAGGATTCGATTCCTGCACGGTGGCAAAATCGGTTTGAAGGGCAAAGTAAACGCTTACTGGTAGTAATGCGATCATTTCTAAACAAAATGCGCCAAGATCAGTATTTTTTAAGGCTTTTCTTAGAGAGAAATAAGTCGTGTAGCCAACACAAATGACAATAGCTTCCCAAGATAAGCCACCTTTTAATATGATGTTGGAAATCACCCCGACTGTAGCAATTAATACCGCAATCAATTTTAGTGTCGAAATTCGTTCTTTAAAAATGAGTCGCCCCGCAGCCACCATCACAATTGGTAACAACAAATAACCGAAAGAGACACTTAAGGAGCTACCATTATTGGGTGCCCACAAAAAGAGCCACATTTGATAGCCCATTAATGCACCACAAATAATATAGGAGAGAACAAAGAGCGGTTGTTTTTTTATGCGTTTTATATGTTCCACTAATGCCTGTTTCTGTTTAAACATGATGACGGAAAGGGCGACGAAAGGAAATGTAAAAATCATTCGGTAGCCGAAAATATCCGTGCCGCTGAGGGGTTTCAGCAGCGTGGAAAAGTAATACATATAGCCAAATAAAAATGAGGCTAAAAGTGAAATGAGTACGCCTCTTAACATAATAAATCCTTAGGTCAATTTTGCTTATTATTCTAGTCTAACATCTCCCAAAATGCACGAATTAAGGGGTTTGCCAAATTTCTTTTTTGTACACAAACGCCCAAATCAAATGCCTCGACAGGATTGTCCAAATGCAAACGAGATACCTCCTTTGCCATCGGGTTATTATCAATCACCACATCAGGCAACATCGCTAATCCAAAACCGAGCGCTACCATTGGCACGATCCCTTCGTGTCCTGCTACGGTGGCATAAATTTTTGGATGTTTAATGTGTTTGCTACGTAGCCATTGTTCAATACGCTGCCGCGCCATTCCATCTAACGGCAAAATGAAAGGCATTTGCTGCCAATTGATGGGTTCTTCCTGTAATAATTGTGTCGCTAAACAAGCCACGTGAGGTGCAATCAATGAAAGGGAAATATCATCAATCTTATAAAACTCTAACCCTGCCGGCAGGTTGTTTGGTTTTCCTGCCAATGCAAGATCCACTTGCTCTGATTGAATAAATTGTACCGCTGAAGCGGGATCACCAGTTGTCAGTTGAATTTCTACTTTAGGATAACGTGTACGAAACTTGGCTAACACCTGTGGCAAGTGGCTATATGAAGCCGTTACCGAGCAAAATAAACGTAACTCCCCGCTTAATTCCGCAGAATTATCCCGAAGTTGGCGCTTAAACTGTTGCCAATTTTGCCATTCTGTTTTCGCAAATTGCAAAAATTTTTCACCTTGTTCGGTTAAACGCACTTGTCGATTATCACGAATAAATAAAGGCTGTTCTAATTCTTCTTCCATTCGTTGAATCTGACGTGAAAGCGTAGAAGGAGACATGTGGTTTTGGGTGGCGGTTCTGGCGAAGTTTTTTTAAACCCGCGCAACATAACCGCCCCTAAAAAAGCAAGATAATTTCTATTTCTTGCTTTTTTCATTTAGTGAAATAGCTTTACATATCTGCACTTATTTAGCCGTCCACACCTCCCCAGCTTAATTCGACCGCAGCCAGTCGTTTTGCCGCAATGATGACTTGCTATGCCCGCCGAAGAGAGTAATCCTGTGACCAACTTAAACAAATACAGGAAACCGCAAAATGACAAATTTTAAAATGAGAACCGAGCAGGAAATGATGATGGAATTAGCCCTTGTTGCGGTGAAAGAACACGACGGTTTTATTACGGACGGTTCGCAATATTCACTACCTAACGGACGGGGGCAAACCTTTGTGTATAACACGGCGTTTTTAGATGTGCGGTTTGTGGAAGACGGGCATAAAGATTGTGTAGTCAGATTTACGTCCACACTTGCCCCTTTCGCCCCACCGTTTTATTGTTTGCTTTCCGAATTAGAAGACTAATGCAAAAGGCTTCGTGATCACGCGAAGCCTTTTTTACTACTAGAATTTATAGACTAAATTATCTTCATACGCCACTTGGTAGTTCAGTTTTGCATTCACCGTAATGCGTTTGGCATTTTCAAACGCCTGCCAATTATCCACCTTGTTTTCCAACATATAATTCACAAATCGAATAAACTCCGACTTCGTCGAGCTAAAAAACACATACGGCGGACGAGTGATATTGACCAGTCGCAAGAAGTCAATCAAGTCAAAATAGGTGGCTTGTTTGTAACTTTCCTGTTTGGTGCAAAGGTAAGGCGGATCTAACACAAATAGGGCTTTCGGATCGTTGGCATACTTTGGCAGCAAGGTATGAAATGACTCGCGTACAACTTCTACGCCGTCCAAATAACCGTCCGCACTTGGATAATCGCTCAAGCGCACACAATGCCAGAAATCTTTGTGGTAGAGTTCTTCAAGCGAACCGACTTGCTGACCGCTAAACAATAACCAGCTCGCCAAGCAGTTTAAGTCTTTATAACCCTGAAATTCATCAATGATTTTAATGATTTCTGCCTTCAATACCTTTGGTAACCGCTTATTTTTTTGCGTAGCGTTACCGATTTTTGCAAAGATTTGTGCGCGTAGGGCGTTTGTGTCGTCTATATGCACCAATCTTTCCGCATAGCCATCAAAATCATTGTAAATGACGCGGGCTTTCGGTTTTAACCGTTTGGCGGTGTGACTGAGTAAGCCCGAGCCGCCAAAAGTATCAAGAATTGTCCAGCCTTCGCCGTTATCAGGAATGTTCTCATTTAAAATCTGCTCAAATTGTTTGAGAAACATACGTTTTTGTCCGATAAACGGCAATGGGGCTTGTTTAAAGGTATTTTGATTTGCCATAGTTTTTCCTTTCTATTCTATGGCGTTCCGATGCTCAGGGCATTCTGACACTCAAATCAAATTAACGTGTAGTATTAACGGTTTTGCAACGAGGGCATTTGATTTCTAAATAACCAACTATCCCCACTTTCGCCAATAATTTGTTACAAAATGTGCAACGGATTGCTTTAATTGACTGCATATATTTCTCCTAATCAAAAGATTTGTTACAATCCGCCAGCCTTGCGCAAGGTAGGCGGCGTATGGCTATATGCAGGCTAGTTCTGCGTAGCTGGTAACAACGAGCATTCCTAGTGCCGTTGTTATCGCCGTCTTTTCTTTACTGAATTAAACTTTGTGCAGGGTAAACGCTCCTTTTAACTAAATATAGCCCCTAATTGATTCGGGCTAAACCGCCAACCACTCTCGCCACCGTGAATCGCATTAAAACACCACTCACTGCAAAAATATTTTGAGCGTTTTTGTTTGATGCCTAGCACAATTCCTAACGCACCCCACCAGTCATATTTACAACCCAAAGTGCGGTCAAAATAAGCTTTGATTTGTTGCTCGGTGACATCGTTGAGTGGGATTAAATCCCATTTAGTATTATCGGATACATCAATCTGTTTGCACCGCACGCCACCGTCTTGCACCGATGATGAGTAGCAGTCATATACTGTCGCATGCTCATAATGATGCCCATTGCCAAACTCAATACGCTCAATGGCAATCTCACAATGCGAGTATTGACCTTTGGTAAAAAATCGAGTAATGCGGTCGGCGATTGCTTTAACTGGCTCTTTGCGCCAGTCTCGCTTGTGTTTGTACATCGCCAAATAAACCTTAGCCATTTTGATATGCCTCCATCAAGTTATCCATTTGCTTGATAATGTCATCATGGATTGATTGCAGTTGCTCAAGTGTGAGATTAGGGACTTGGAGTTCATATTTGCGCATACGTTGGTTGGCAAGCTCCATTTGTAGTTTTTCCAAGCCTGCCGCTTGCGTCAAAATCAGGTTTGTGGCGGTCTTGTTATCCAGTCTCGCACGTTGTGCAAAGTCTGAGATATATCGACTGCACTCACCTTCATAATTTGCTGATTTAAATGCTTCTGCGGCCGCTTGGCGTTCGCGATACTCACTCTCAAAACGTGTCCAGGTGCTGTAGATTTTTGCCGCGTGCTCGTCGATGTTGGCGATAAGGTAAGTTTGTTTTTTTGTAAAATTATCAGCAATCTTCACTTCATCTTTCACCCATTCTGTGTCATTCCACTTGCAAGGCTCGGCAAGTGGCGCAAGTGCGGTTAAATTTTCGGGCAATTCACCCAGGGCGGTATGTTCTACTTTTTCGCCTGTTTCCTTGCTGTAATAGGTGCCCCGATGGTCGGATTGATATTGCCAACTGTTATCTGCTCGCACAATGACAAAGCCTTGTTTCGGTTGTGGAGGTGCATCTAAATAACTACCTGAGGAAAGGCTTCCGCCTTCGCTCACATATTCGGTGGCACTGTGGCTATAAATACCTTGGTTGTCTGTGCAATACACGATGATATCACCACTGGTTTCGGCAAAGCCTTCTTGGTTAAATGTTATGGTCATGCTGTACTCCTTATTCGGCTAGGCAGATGTAGTGATAGGCGATGTTGCGTGGGCGGTTTTCGTTTGCAGTCGGAACTACACGACTAGCATCAAATGTTGCAAACGAATAATATTCTCCAGAGTTAGTTGAGGTTGAACCTAGGATATTGTTTTTTCTCTCCCCATAAAATACTTTACTTAAATAGGTGAACGCCCCGTTACTATAAAATCCGATATCACCAGTAATATTTCTAATTGCATCACTTTGTGCCGACAACACTCCACGCCCTGCATCTACACCCCGCCCATTATCCAAACCACGGATAAATTCACCGCGCATGTCTGGTAATTGCCCTGACGGATATTTCTGTGCCAATTTGGGATAACGACGAGTATCAAACCGCTGTCCGTTCATAGCCAAGCAACCTGTTGGGACGCTAGAGAGCGGATAAGGAATAGGGATACCAATGAATAAATCATGTAAGGCATTAAAATCAGTGGCGTTGGCTTTTTTCCCAATTTCCGCAAGCAAAGTCGCCTTTAAGTTTGCATCACCCGCTAATGCACGTGCCAGTTCTTCCAACGTGTCTAACGCTACTGGGGCAGTCCCCACCAATGCAGCGATTGCCGTTTTCACAAACGCAGTAGTCGCAATTTGCGCATTATTCG
The DNA here is from genome assembly GCF_054332375.1 of Haemophilus sp. SZY H53. Lineage (NCBI taxonomy): Bacteria > Pseudomonadati > Pseudomonadota > Gammaproteobacteria > Pasteurellales > Pasteurellaceae > Haemophilus > Haemophilus sp. SZY H53. Next base: position 97,860 of record NZ_JBTGNV010000006.1, on the reverse strand, counting down.
TCCCTGCCGCAGCCGTTGGTGCAGTGGGTATGCCGGTGAAAGCGGGGCTGGCTTTTGGGGCGTAGCCTGTGCGGTCTCGGTTGATTCCATCCACTTGGTCTTTTAGATAATTGGTTCTCGCCCCTAGCTCTTTGGCTTGGCGATTATCAATACCGTCTGGCCCGCCCATTACAGGGTCGGATGTTTCCAATTGATAGATGTTTTCTACCCATTGTCGGGTTAAGGTTAAATTTGCCATTTTGTTTCCTTTTTGAATTAAGCTGTACCACGATTAAATCTGCCGTTACGCATTGCCATACCGTTGTGCCGAAGTGCTGCTTGACGGTAGTCTAAACTTGCCAACACACAGCGTGCTGGTGCAAATACACGCAAGGTCTTACGCAGTAAATCGGCTTGGTCGTTGGTGATGGCTTGTTGCAAAATCACGCGGTAATGTGCCCATTTTGAACGGTCACCGTGGTAGTAAGTGCCATCTCGAATAAATGAACCGTCGCGACGTTTGTCAAACAAGCCTTCAATAATTTCCACTTCGCCAAAGCCCAGCTGGCGAATAATTTCTCGCATTGCCCACGGTGTGCCTTTGTAGCGGTGCAGCTCGACCGCGCGTTTAATCAGCTTGCGTTTGGCGTCAATACTTTCGGCGAGCACCCAGCCGTCATAGCCGGTGACACTCCATTTTTCGGCAAGCAATTCCAAAAACTCGGTCGGAACTAAATCTACAAAGCTGGTCATAATTTGCGATTTATCCAGCCGATTTAACCGCTTGCCAAGGTCGGCAAGTGCGGTCAGTTTTGGCGATATTTCAATAATTGACGGATATTGCAACTTAGCCATCTTTGCGCTCCGCATTGATGTTTATCGTGATACTTTCGCATTCTGCCCATTGTTCAGGTGTGAGCTCGGTAAGTTGTGGGCTTACCAAATGCACGTTATACACGCCTGCGACTTTCAGCACGCTTTGAATATCAAGCGGTACGATGTCCAGCCCCAATTTTTGCGTGCGTGATGAAAGATAGGTTCGCAAAGCGGTTTCAGCTTTGGCTTTCACTTCATTTTCGGCGACGGTAGCGAGCAAATCTAAGTTAGCAACCACACGATAGCTTTTGCGTTCAGGCGCAGCCACAATCACGGTGTCACACAGCGGTCGGTGTTTTTCACCACTGATGTAATGGCGAATTTTTTTCTGCAAAATCTCAGACGGCAGTCCGTGCTTGGTCAGCACTGTGACTTTCACCGTGCCGCCTTGTGGGGTGGAAATTGCCACATCAGAAATCACTTGCGACACGCTGCGGGTGTGATATTCATACGCCGCCACCGAACCGCACGTGGTGAACGCTTCAGGCGCGAGCAAAATCCGCTTGCGGTAGTCGTCATCGTTTTCCGTATCAATGCCATTTGCCGACACATCAATGTTGGAAACCGTTACGCTCGCAGGCAATTCGCTTTTGAGCGTTTTCACTTGCCCGATTTGCCAGCCATTGCCACTTTCGCCTGTGGTTTGGCAAATGGCGGTAACGTCTACATATTGCTCGGTCGGGTTAATTCGCACTTCGGTTTGCGTAGCGAATAATAGGCTGTCGGTTGCACCAACTAACGTGCCTTGCGGAATCACGATTGCCGAATGACTGCCTGCAACACTAAATCGTAAGGTAACATCTGCTGCTTGGTCAGATAGACGATAACAGCCCATCGGCTCACCGCATAAATCTAAAGCAAGCCCTGTGGCAAATTGCGGAAAGGTTTGCAAAAAGGCATGGTTAATTCCTTGTCGCACTAACATTTCGCGGTAGGCGTAAGATTGAATAATAGAGCGTTCAATATGGGCAGGTTGCAATGTTTTACTTGTGCGCTGCTCGTAGTCGGCAATGGCGTCCGCTAAAATTTGCTTGATGTCGTCAGACACAATTTTTACGTCTTCTTTTTTCATTGCGGTTCCTACATTACGAGTGTGGTTTGATAAATCTCCCGATACACTTCATCCACTAACGCCCAATAAATTGTCAGTTCAAAATACGGAGCCTGTCCGTCAATGGCGATATGATCAACCTCGATGCGGGGTTCCCATTTTTGCAGGGCAAGCGTGATTTCACGCACCATATTGGGCAGTGCGATGCCTTCGGGGTAGTCGATGTAACGAAAGTGGTCGGAGCCAAATTCGGGGCGAAGCACATCGGTGCCTTTGAGCGTGTTGAGAATGTTGGCAATACACTGATGAATATCATCAATGCCTTGCATCGCCTGTTCATTAAGGTTAGGTGCAAGTTGCCAGTGGGTTGAGTGTATCGGATTTGTATTCATAGCCTTGATGATACAAGGCTATTTGGGCTGGGGCTTTTAAACTGATTTAAAGAAGTGGGCTATTCTGGAATGCCTGTTTTACCGCCGGAGTCACCTGTGTGTTTATGTTTGCCGAGTTCAATGCTTCCTTGAGTTACTTTCGGTGCGGAAACTCCTGTGCCTGATGTAATTTTTCCTGTGGCGTGCAATTTGCCATTGATAGTGGTGTCAGCGTTAATAGTTGCACCACCGTCTGCTGTTGCAGTGAGGTGCCCTTGGGTTTTCACAACGACATCACCGCTTTTACGATTGTGCGAAATGACCGTACCGTTACTGAATTTCTTCATCCACATATCGCCATCACTAGTTGGTGTCGGGTCTTGCGCGTTATAAATTGCACCTAGCACACAACCGCCCTCACCGCGCGCGTCAAGGAGTAGCGCGACTAATTCGCCCACGTCTGGCAGGCAATAAAATTGATTGCCACCTGCGTTGGGCGTCAGATACGAAAGCCACGCGGTTTCCAAATCTTCAAGCGCGGGGATTCTGCACCGCACTTTGTGGCTTTTCGGGTCGATTGCCGACACAATGCCTTCTTGATAGGTCGCACCAAAATTATGGGTTTGCATTCGTCATCTCCATGCCTAAAGTCATCAAATCATCTGGGATAAATTCCAACATTCTCACCTCGATGCTGGTGGTGTAGCCCTGTTTGTTAAAGGTATGGCGTGATTGTTTGATTAAGTATTTGCCTGAAAACACGCCCAAATTTTTAACCATAATGGTTGAACCTGCCACCAGTTTGGGGTTGCCAATCAGGGTAATATCGCCTGCACTTTGGTCTTCGTTTTGCTCACTTAATGCAGCATCGCCTCTGGCATCAATCTGTTCTTGGCTTTCGCCACGTGTCGTGATTTTGAGCGTATCGCCACTTGCTGCCTGTGCCTGTTTCATTTTCGGGCGAAGTGCGGTGGCTTTTTTGCTTTTTTTCACCACTTTTTTACCGCTTGTATCAAATCCTTTGATTTCCACTTGCTTTGCTGTATCTTTAATCCGATCTCGAAGTCGCAAGCTAATACATTCGCTTTCATCGAGTACGACTACAGGTTCGCTTTGCCCGAGTTCATCTTTATCGGTAAACACCAGCTGATTGCCCACAATCTTGAAACTGTGATGATATTCACGGGCAAGGCGGGCAAGAAATTCCACATCGCGCTCTTGATATTGGGTGATGCGTTGAATGGGAATGTGGCGAATTTTTCCTACCAATTTGAGCTTCAAACGGTTCGCTACCGCAGCCACCACTTGGGCAAGCGTGGTGTTCTCGTAGGCTTTCGGTTTAAGCGTACGGTTGGATTTGCTAATTCCTGTGGATAAGGCTCGCAAGGTAATGCTAGATGGGTGATAGCCGTATTCCACCTCATCAATCTCAAACGCCCCAATTTCGACTAACGGCTCGCCCTGATAGCCAATCGCTGCCTTGAGTTTGTCGCCCTGTGTCGGGAACCATTGGCGAATCCACTTACCGTTGATGTCTTCAAACTGCACGGAGAGTTCGTCTGATTGCCCTTCAAGATAGTCGGTGTAGGTCAATTCAATCAAGGACGACTCAATATCAGCGGTAATGTTGGTTTTCTCATAAAAAAGCGAAAAATCGGGCGTTTGGACTTTACTCATTATTTCCTCTTAACCACGGCGGTAAATTTTCGTTTTGGGTCGGCTTCACATTTAGCACTGGGATAAACACTGTCGCCCCTGTAGGCAACACTTCGCAAAAGCTGATATGTGGATTGGCTCTAATGATGCGAGCATATTCCAGAGCGTCGCCATAGTAATAATAAGCAAGGTTATCCCAGCGTTCGCCTTGTTTGACAGTGTGTTTAAGGACGGTTTGGGTCATTTTCATTCTCCACGTTTTCATCTTCACGCAACACGATCCAAGCGGTCATTTTGGCCACTGAATTTGCAGAATTATCCAGCCGCTCATTGATTTCAGTTAAAGCATTATCGGCAGGCGTAAACCAGTTATTCCATTCGCTATCAGCAGACGCCCGACTGAAACTCTGTTTCATTATTTGCAAATCATCATATACCGCAGACACATCACGGCTAAATTCGCTAATGGCAGGCAGATACTGGCGAACGCCCTCGAAAGCAGATTGCATTCCGACCAGTTCGCCAAAACCACCCAAGGCGTTGTCTAAATTAGCAAGCGTACTCGGCAAATACGCCAATGCGGAAGCGGGGTCGTGTGCCAACTGGCGAACTACTGCAACGGTGTTGCGAACTTCATCCACCGCACGTTTGCCTTGGTTGTAGAGTTCCACGCCACGGCTAACCGCACTTTTCACAGTTGAAAGTGTGTTGGTTAAACCTTTCGGCAAAATCGAACCGAGCAGCGATTTACCGCCTACATTCAACGCCGCACCAAGTAAGCCCGCTTGCCCATTGCCGACAAACTCTTTCAGGCTAATATTCATCTCACGCGCCAAAGCATTACCTTTGCCGTCGGTAAATAGTGTGGTTGATGAAATATCAGTAATCACAAAATTGCCTTTGTATTTTGAACCCCACATCAAGGCAAGAGCGTCTTGCTTAGCTTTTGCCGAAAGTAGCGATTGATAACGACTTTCCACGCCGCCGATTTTGTGGTGCAGGCGAATCGCAAAGGATAAATCTGTCAGTTTCTCGCCCATAGCTTGCAGTTTTGGCTTGCCTTTAAGCACCGCGTGTTCGGCAAAATCCGCAGAATGGGTTTCGTTGAAGTCGGTCAAATTGACTGGCTCAAAGGCGATATTACCTAGCATAAAATACATCGTTGTTTCTCCTTAGTAGGCTCTACGCATTTTCTGATCCATAATTCGTTCGATAGCTTTTTCTAATTCATACAAACTCATTTGCATACCTTGCTGAACTTGCTCCAACACGCCCTGATTCTGGCTACCGTTCACGTTAATGGTCGGGTTAAAATTGACCACAATGCCGTTGTGCTGATTGGTTTCGTTATTTGTCACCGCATTTCTATTTAGCGGTTGATAATCGCGAAAGATTGACGGATTTTGACCGCTTGCCTGATTAAAATCAGGCGTGCGGAAATCGGTCGATTGATTTAGCCCAAGCAGATTGCCGACAAAATTCGCCCCAAATTTCACATCGTCCCACAGTGTGCCTAAAAAGCCTTTTTTCTCGTTTAACAGCGATTTAAAGGCGGTTTCAACGCCATTTAAAACAGGCTCGAATTTCACCGCACTTTTTGCTACCAGTGGTTCAACCGTTGGCATTTTTGGGGCTTTTATTGCAGGTGCAGCCACGTTTTTTGGAGTTGCTTTCTTGACCTTTTTCCCCATTTTATCGACCGCTTGTGTGGCTTGAAGGGCATTTTCAGCAATCCCAATGGCAAGCCCTGAGACGATATTTTCGCCATAACCTTTAAACACACGCGAAGGGGAATGGATCTTCATTTCGCCAGTAAACCAACCTTTGATAGATTGTCCTAAACCAATAACCCATTCTTTCGCTCCGTCCCACGCATTGCGAATACCATTGACTAAGCCGTTGATAAGGTTAGAACCAAATTCGGTAAACTTACTTGGTAAATCAATCCCAAACCACGAAAGCACGCCTGCAAAAGCTTGATAGAATAAGCCTAATGGCGACCAGTTCAGAATGGTTGCGGTGATGTTGCCGATGCCTGAGTTGAAGAAGATGGTGATGTTATTCCAAAGTTGCCCGAAGTAATCCGACACACCTGCCCACGCACTCGAAACCCATTCAGTTGCTCCTGTCCAAATGTCTTGCACCCAGTTGCAGAAGTTTTGGAAGTAACCTGTGACTTTCGTCCAAAGGTTGGAAAACCAAGTTGAAACAGGTTCCCAATTGTCATAGATGAGATAGGCGGCAACAGCGATGGCGGTAATGGTTAAGCCGATAGGGTTGGTAAGCAAAGCTTTCCCTAATCCAATAAAAGCTTTTTTCGCAACACCAAAGGCTGAGCCAAGCCATTTCATTACTCTACCTGTTTTGGTAATTGTACCCGTTAAGGTTTCAAGTTCTTTGGCTGCTTTAATTGCCTTAAATACTTTAAATGGCATAAATGCTGCTGAAAAAATGGATGCTATGCCATTAAACGCAAATTTTGTTGCTAATACGCCTGTGCTTAGTAAGGAAAAACCGCCTGCAGTAGCAGCGATCCACTTAATCGCTGTTTTATGCTCGCTGACAAAAGGTGTCAATGTATCTTCAACAAAACCTTGTAGTGCTTTCGCTCCCGATTTAATATCATCGGCAAAAACAGACCCTATATTCCCGACTGCACTTTCCCATGCACCGCCTAAACTCTCAAGGGCAGAACCAAGTGTTTTCGTTTTTTGGGCAACACGTTCTTCAAGGCTGGCTTGGTCTTTCATTTTCTGCAAGAAATCTTGTAAGCCTTTTGTGCCTTGCTGACCTAATAAGGTGGCAACACGCTTACCCTCAGTGCCAAACATTGCATCTGCCACATCCTCAGCGGCTTGATCACCAAATTTTTTGCGTATAATTTCTAATTTCTCAAGCTCCTTGACCATTCCGTCAATACCTTTGAAATTGCCTTTTTTATCCCAGAAATTAAACTTTACACCGCTTTTTTCGAGAATATCCCGAGCTTCTGCCTTCATCCCTTTCTTGGCTTCGGCAATCATTTGCGGACCTTTGCTCATTCGGTCAAGCATTGTGGAAAAGTTTGTACCGAATGAGGTGCCCTCTAAACCTTGTTGAGCTGCTAAACCCTCAATAGCATAAATTTTTTGTGAGTTTTCTCGCCCTGTTAATTTCATCGAACGGACTTTAGATGCGTAATAGGTCATCGCCCCGTACATATCATCTTTTTTCATGCCTGCAGCGAACATGGCTCGTTGCATATCATCCGCTGATGCCCCGAGCTCAGCTTCAGATAAGCCGTGTGACTCCATCATTTTGGCAAAGAACTCACCGCCTTGCTCCTGATCCATTTCAAGTAAAACGTTGAGTTTTGCCGATGTTTTTAAGCCACCGTTAATCAAAGTGTCATCAGAGACACCTTGCATTTTCATTGCTTTGGCAAGCTTATAGAAATCTTCACGTGTTCCAGGTAAATCCGTGCCAAGTTGGTCGGCAATTTTGCCTATTTCCTTAAATTTGCCGAATGTACCGTCAGCTTTCATCATTGAAATTTTCAGGTTATTTGCTGCTTCTTCCTGTTGCATATAGGTTTTCACAGCATTCCACGTAGGTAACGCTACGCTAGCTGTTATTGCGGTAGATTTAGCTAACTTACCTTTTAATTCATCACGGTTTTGTTTGCGTGCCTGTTGTTTTTCTAAAGTACTAGATAAGGAACGTTGAGCTTTTTCAGAAGATTGAATGGCTCGGGTAAAATGTTGTTGCTTTTCTGCTGTGCGAGCAATTACTGCCTGCATTCGCTCATAACGTCGAGTAAGTTTGCCAATATTCTGATCGCCCGAAAGATAGGCAAGTTGCATTTTTTGATGCAGTGCGACTTGGCGTTCTTGCCATTTCGCCATTTTTTCACCCAATTTTTCGTTTTGCTGGGTTGCTTTACCCAAATTATTAGAAAGGTTTTCAATGGTTTTATTCGCCTTTCCAAAGGCAGCAGAAAAACTACCTTTTAAAGAAGCACCAATCACTAAACCAAGTACTAAATTATTTGCCATTTTTTGCTCACTATGTTAAATATACGAAAAATTCAGGAGGCGTTTATGTTCGACTTATTCAAAGAAATCATAGAAGACTGGAAAGATTACGATATAGTAGAAAAAGCCTACTGGTCTGTGATAGGTTTATTGTTTTCTATCGGTTTTTTGGCGTTTTCTTGGTGGTATTGGGTAGGTATGTTTAATGCCACAGACAGCTTTTTTATTGCTTTTGGTATGGGCTTTATTCTTTATCTTGTGTTAGGCACGATTATCGCTTTAGTAACTGCCCCTTTAATGACCTTGCTTTCTTTAAGTGCCGCTACAATCACAGGGGCAATTATTGGGCTGGTTAAATTTTACCGTCAAGCTCGTACATAACCCGCCTTAACCTGACGATTGGCTTGAAAAAGCCAATCGTCAAATTCTTTTAGTGTCCAACCATCAATTTCTTCTGCTGAAAAACCAAACCACCAAACAATGTCGGCAATCGCATTATTCAGCGTCTCTATCTTCACTGCTTGCACCAAACAGAAATCGTTGAATTTGAACGTAATCTTTCCATTTGATTAAGTCCATATCTTCCAAGACTAAACCACAACATAAGGCAGCCACGATAATTTCTCGGTCTTCTGCTGTTTTACCTTGTTGGCTTGCAATACGGAAATCTTTGACTAACGGATCACGCACTTTGACTTCTTCAATGACTGTGCCATCAGGTAAGTTAATCGGGCTGGATAATTTAATGGTGGTGCGAACTGCATCGACTTTTTGAGACATAAAAAACTCCTTTGTGAGTATGTTGTTTAACTTTCACAAAGGAGTTTACTTAAATGAGCTTTAAAGGTCGTTTAAACTGCTTTAAAGAATTACTGCCCAATATTCGTGCGGTATTTTTGCAATACATCCTGACCGTTTACACGGTAGATGTTCGCAAGCACGTCAACGAACAAAATTTCTTTGCCTGCCAGCGTTTGCTTGATAGACATAATTTGGAAGCTGTCGGAATGTTCCGTCGCTTCTTTATTCTTCAAGCTACCGCCTGTAGTTTTGTTAAATGCCACGTTCATAATGGTGACAAGTGCTTCTTCCGCAGCCAAACCACGAGAATCAAACACTTGCACATTAGAGCGTGCCATCAGTTGCACGTTTTTATAAGGATTATAGGCATTTACTCGCACTTCAGAATAGAAACTATCCCAAATCACTTCGCCTTCCATAGCATTCAACCCTGCAGGCAGTTTGATTGTGCCGTGTAGCCCCAAGCCTTTGTGTTCGATAAATTCGAACTCAATGTCAGGCAATTTAAACTCTTTGGCTTTGCCCAAAAGCGAATTGCCGTTCATATACACATTGGCGTTCACAATCTGATGAATTGCGGTACTCATAATTTTCTCCTTCTAGCGTTGTGACACCAAGTTCACTAAATATTTACGGGTCATTACCGATTTATTGCTGATAAGCTCGGCTGGCAATTTCGGCGTGTATTCATACATCAACGGCACGTGACCTTTGCTAAATTCATCGACTAAGTCAGTGTCGTAGTCAAGGCTGACGCGATAACCTACGATTGACGGCAAGGCTCGCAAATAGGTGTCCACTGTTTCCAATAAACTGTCAATCAACGCATCATCAATCGGGCGGTCGATAAATTGCAACTCTGTGCGGCGAATGCTTTCGTCGATTAAGTCACCTGTGCGCAACGCCGTTTCAAAATTGATGACATGGGTTACTGTTGGATAGTTTGACGAACGGTTACCCCATAAGCGGAAGCCTGTACCAAAGCTATTGAAAATCGTGGTAATGCCGACTGCGTTAAGTAGGTTGGTTTCCGATTGCTCATCATCCACGCGAGCGGTTAAAGGTACTTCCATACCTATTACGCCTTGTAATTGACGGTTAGAAGTGGAGAACCAGTAGCCGTTGTCGGTATCGGTTTTCATCCGCAAGCCTGCCGCGTGTACCGCTAAACTTTCTAATGTATTACTTGAGCCAAGCGCATAGGGATAGAAATGGCGAACACGTTCAGAGCTTGCGGAGGCATTCAATACACCAATCGGGCCGCGAGCTTGAATCGCTTTAGAAAGCGATGTGCCTTTTGGTAGTTGCACGTAAGCTACTGCTTTGAGCTGTTCCGCAAGAGTTGAAAGTGCAGCTGCACAACTTGCCGTTTTGTCAAACTCTGGGCAGATTAAAATTTTGGCATCCGCACCGTATAAATTGAAACCGTCACGCACCAATTCCAAGCCTTTGCGTTTGCCGGTAGCAGCGTCAATACCGCCTTTGATGTCCGCTTCGGTCACTTTTTCAGGATCAGCATAAGCGTAAGTCGCTTTTAACCCTTCGTGGCGTGTAGTAAAGGTAATTTCGCCTGTTTGCAAGTTTACGCTGTAATCAGTGCCTTCTTGCAAGGTTTGGCTAGATGATTGAATGCTGATGTTCAATAAGCCTGCTTTCGCTGTTTTTGTCATTAAGGTGGAGCTGTCTTGCGTTAAGACTTCGTCTGTAATGTCAGTTTTGTGTTTTTTCGGATCTAACACATTGACCACATACACCTTACCTGCAGCATAGCGTGCTAATACATCAAAGGCATCAAGCAGGGTAAAGCCTTGGTTTAAAATCACACCAAATTGGGCAAAATCTTTGGTGGTTTGGCACACGGTCAATTCATTGACTGCGCCGATAGGTGCAGTCCCTACGATGCCAATAATTGCACCGTCCACCGTTTCCACCGCGACAGAACCGCCTGCCACGCGTGTTGTTTTCGTTCCGTGATGAAACGCCATAATGTTCTCCTTATGGTTCTTTGCGGCGGTAACGTGCCGCGGTAAATTTTGGTAAATTTTGCGGCTGGTGTGCTTCCACCTGCCACGTTTCAGTTTGAATAATCAGTTGGTATTGCCACAGCCCATTGTCTTCGCCTGCAAATTCTTCACTAATTAAATGACAAGCGGTGCAATTGGTAGGCTTAAATCCCACAATCGCCAGCCGTAACTGGTCGAGCATATCCAGTGCACCTGTGTCATCGTGTTGGCTGCGGGCAATTACCGTGAGGGCAATCAGCACTTTGCGGCGCTGTTGGATAATGTCGGTGCTATCAAGACTTTCAAATTTGGAACCTGCATACTGCACCAGCACCGCACCATATTGGTCGGTGAGGTTGTAGCGGTCTAAGTCATCGGGAAACAACTCGATGGAAAAACGCGTGGTCTTCTGTTCGATGTGGTTTCGGATGCTTTCCAAAATAGGCAAAGTGGCACTCATTGATGATCCCTTAATAGTCCGATAAATCCAATTTCTGCGGTGCACGGGCTTTAAATTTCAACGCAGACGGCAAACTGTCATCGCCTTCCGCGCCGATTTCCGTTAAGCCCAAATGCAGTTTGCCACTGGCAATGCGCTCCAAATCTTTTAAGGCTTGGCTGTGGGTTTCTTTCACATTGTCGGGAAAGCCTTTGCCTTCAGGACGGCGTGAATACAACCAATAGCGAGCCAGTTGTAGGCAAATGTTACGCACAAGCGTTGGCACATCATTTAACGGTAGCAAATAACGTGAACGTAAATAGCCGTCCACCGTTTCGGTAGCGTATTCGCACGCCTTGTTTAATACGGCATAATCGACTTCCGTTGCTCTTGTGTTGTCATTAGAGAGTTGCACAAGCACCACTTCGCTCACCACTTCCGTTAAATCTTGTGCCTGAATGTACATTATTCTTTACCTTCGCCTTTATTGTTTTTGTTTGCCTTTTCCGCTTCTTTGCGGGCTTTTTCTGCTTCAGCTTCCGCCTGTTTGCGTTTTTCGTCTTCGGCTTCATCTAGCTTCACATAAAGCGAGATTTTTTCGGCTTCTTCGTCTGTGAGTTCTAGCTTGTCGCCTTGCTCATAGCGTTGGTTGTTGTGGTAAATCGCCATGGTGCTGATGACGGCGTATAGTTTGGTTTTGTCCATTGATTTTCTCCTAGTGAAACGGTGTTACAAATCTTCCCTAACCCCTCTTTACTAAAGAGGGGGATTTTTGAGGTTATAGGCAACCTTTAATCAAATAACCAGCCGATGCACCGAGTAAGTGCGGTTTGTGAATATCGGTGGTGCGAATGACTTCAAGCTTGCCACCGTTTTCTTTGTAGGTGTCCACAAATAAACCACCTTGACGACGGACGGTGTAGCCATAAGACGGCTCATACACTGTGCCTTTGCGTTCGGTTGAACGTGGCGCAACATAGGCAAGCACAATGGCATCAGACCAGATGTCTTTAAGCTGATTGCTTTCTTCGTAAACTGCTTCGCCGATTTTCACGGTGTCGATACCAATCAATTTGGCGAACACTTCAGGCGTTACAATCGCCACCTGTGAGTATTTGAGTTTTTCAATCACCGCAGGGTGTTCTTTCAACGCCGCCCACACATCGCCTGCAATCACGCATACATTCGGCTTGCGACCAATCGCACGCTTCACGGCACGAATGCCGGTGTCGAACATCGCAAAAATGTCCGCTTGTTTGCTGGTGATTTTTGATGTACCGCTTAACGTGATTTTGTTGCCGCTGTCGTATTTGTTTTCGTCTAAGGCGAGCGTTGCCACTTCTTTTTCACGACCGAGTGCAATCACATCTTGGGTGGTGTTTAAGGCGAATTGACGGAGCGAGAAAATCGCTTCGTTTTCCTCGCGGTAGTCGATGGCGTATTCCACATCGTGCTCTTCCAACGCCACGTCGATTGCCGTGATGTCTTCAGGGTCTAAACGGTTTGACGTGCCGCGTAAGTTACGCACCGTACTTGGTAAGCGGAATGCAAGGCGACCGAATTTCGGAATTTTGCCCGCTTCTTTGTCGATTTCGACGGTCGGCATTAACACTTCGCCGATGAGTTCTAAATTGTGATAGCCCTGTGCCAATTTGGTTAAAACAGGATCTTGCACACGGAGTGCTGCGAGATTGTGAGCAGTCATAAATTTCCCTTCTATTGATAAATTGCGTTAAAGGCGGCGGTGTAGCTCACGCCGTGTTCTTTGGCATACGCCATAATTTTTTGGTCAGCTTCGATGCTGGCTGGGTTTGTGCCTTCGGCATATTCCACCGTGCCGTCTTGCGGAGCTGCCACTTTGTCTTTGGTGGCGACTTCACCGAAGTTCACCACTTGTGGCTGAGCATCCAAAAAGGCTTTGAGTTTGCTGTGTAGGTTTTCGCCTTCGCTAAATTCAACTACACCACCTTGCATTGTGGTGGAAGCATAGTTCAATAAATCTACCGCTTGCTGTTTAGCAATCGGGGCAAGTTTGCCCGCTTTCACTAAACCTTCAGCAAAGTCGGCATTTTCGGCTTTGGCTTGGTTGAGCGCGGTTTCAGCTTTTTCGGCTTTCAATTTTTCGTTTTCTGCCTTGAGCTGTTCAATTTCTTCAGGTGTCATTTCAAGTTCTCCTTCGGTTGATTGAGCTGGGTCTGAAGTTGGGTTATTCGGTTCATTAAAATTCGGCACAGGAAAACCTGCTTCATCTTGTTGATACCGTTTCAAATCATTGCGGATAGATTCTTCTACCACGCTATTGACTAAATAATCAGGCAATGCTTTGTCGGCTTCATCTTGTCCGTGTTTGCCAATCAGCCATTCACGCAAACGTCGCCACAAACCTGCTTCCGCCCAGTCGGAAAAATCCACTACGCCTTGTTCGTTTTCGGCAAATTCAGGGTTACGCAAGCCTTTTACGGCGGGTGGCATTGCCCCTAAGAAACCGACGTGGCGTAAGTACAAACTGCCCGGGCAAGGATTGTTTGGGCTATCGGCAAGATAGAACGAAGACGACACTTTCTTAAATCGTCCTTTTTCCACCATTTCGGCAAATTCAGGATCCACTTGGTCGAACTCGGCTTTGAGTACATCACCGTCCAACTCAAGGCGTTTTACCCAGCCATAGGCAGGTGCATTGTGTTTTGGGTGTCCAACTACCGCGGGGGATTCGTGAAAGTTTACGTCGTAGGCATTGACGGCTTGTTGCAAATCATCGATGGTAATTTCCACTTCTACGCCATTTGCATCTAGTCGTTTGCCGGCTTTGAAAATTTCAATAAAGGTCATTTTGTTCTCCTTGTTTGCACACATCATAGAAAAAATGACCGCTTGTAGCTTTTAAACTGGTTTAAGGATTGAAAAAGAGAATTTGAAATGGGAAGAAGGAGAAAAGGCGTGTTTTTGCGTGTTTACGGGTGTTTATAAACACGCCCAAGGGATTTCGAGCAATCATTTATCGAATCCAATTTAAAACGCCACAGAGGGCGTTTTATGCGTTATTTTTGAGTTTAGACAAAGTGACTAACTTTGGTCGATTTGGCGTTGCAAAAGAGCGGTCGCTTTTCGCAAGAGTTTTTGCTCGTCTTGTTCGCTTACGCCTAACCACGGACGTTTAGGAATGGTGACTTTACCCCCACGCCCCGCCTTACCGCCGAATTGGTGCAAACGGGCATATTTAGCATCTGAACCAAACTCGACATTTTGGTCGTTATAGTTATAGGCGGTTTTCTCCGACAAATAACCGTCTTGACGCAGGATTTTGGTGGTCTTGCCTTTCTTTTGTTTGCAAGCCAAGGTTTTTGGCGAAAGCGACTGCCAGTTATTGCCTTCAGGATCAACTTCCTGCTTAAACCGTTCCGCATGGATTTTCTTCAAGGTTTCGCCCAGCACGCCATAGAGCTTGCGAGGGTGTTGCAGTTGTTGGGCAATACTGTGGAGTTTTGCGGCTGCTTGGATGTCGTTGAGGGTGATTTTGATCATAACATTTGCCTTTTAAAAAAGAGTGGCGTATAGTCATTTTAACGGTGGGGGTTTCCTACTGGAAAGGTTGTGCTGTCAAAGGCTCATTATCCTGTTCGAATCAGGCAAACCACCGTTATAATTTCCCCCACAACACTTCATATTTGTGCATTCCTGACTTATCTGTAAATACACTCGCCGTTCTGACCAAATTGACTCTATGAGGTAGCTTTTTCTTACTTAATTCATCTTTCAGTTTGATTTCATAGTCCATTTTTACCGCAACTTTGCCTTGCTCGGTTTCATAGATAAAAAGCAAGGTGGGTAATTTCTGATCACGTTCCAACAAAATCGCCTTTGGATTTCTCAACTTCTCTGGCAACTGCTCCCAAAACTCAATCGGCAGGTTAATACCTTTGGCTTGTTTGGTATCACGCAGGGCGTGCAGTACATCTTCATCACGCACGGCAATCACGGCAGATTGCGGTGCTTTTTCAAGTGCTGTCAATTTATCAATCACTTTGGCTGGGATTATGCCCACGTTTTTCATTTGTCCACGTGCCATTTTTTCGGTGGCAACGGTATCTACCATCGACTTCATCGCGCCGTTTAACATCATCACGGCACGCGGATTTTGTAACACGTTTTCAATCAGTAGGCTGGCAAGTTTTGGCTCGGCATTGACGAACTTATTGAACAACAGCTGATCCACGTCCGTATTTCGCCCTGCAGTCAAGCGGTCAAAATTATGCGGTTGAAATCCTACATCATAGCCCTTCGGCACACGCACCATTCTTGGATTGCCCGAACGTGTACCTACTAGTTTTTCTTCCCATTCGATTTCAGGCGATGGGCTGACGGTTTTACCCATTTCTTTCAAATCGTCTTCATCGTGGGCGGTCACGGTGCAGTGGCAGCCGTAGGCTTTAATGGGGTAGTAATAACGCCAAAATGGATCGCTTGCGGGCAAAATCGTGCCGTCTAAATCAATATGCTCTTGACGTGGGTGAGCGTTGTCGTGGTGATGATATTCCCAATAAGGCATCACATCGGCTAAGTCCAAATGCTGTTGCAAGCGTCCGCGATTGTAGGCGGCGTAAACGTTGGTGTCGTAAATAATACGGGTTCGCCAATTTCTACCGCCTTTGTAATCCCAGCCTGTGCGAGCGATAACCTCATCAAAACGCTTGCGGAAGCCTTCCAGTGTTTTGCCGTTGTTGATGGCTTCGTCCACCGCTTCGCGAAAGGCAAGCAGCACTTCATTACGATTTGCTCCTGCGACCATAAAAAAGTAGTCGTGTTCTTCGCCTAATACGTCAAGGTAGCTGTTGGTCGGTAGATTGAGCTTTTTCTCAAAGTATTTGACTTGATTTTCAAAGGTGAATTTCATTGAAAAATCTCCTCTAGCCCTTCTTTACTAAAGAGGGAGACTTGGCACGCTCATCTTCTACAGATTGTCGCCCTGCAAATTGGGCAGTGGTTGAACCCCACGCCAGCAGTTCGCCATATTCCGCAAAACTTAATTCAGGAATAAGGCTATCCAGCTGATTGCGGAAATCCTCAAGGCTTTCGGCTTGCCCTAATTGGTCGCGAATGCTTTGCAGCCAATGTTCAACGTGGGTTTCGCCCTCTACTTCTAACTGTTCGCCGATGGTCTCAATCACGCTTTTCGGGATAGGTTCGGCAAAGTCGGCAGTGTTGGCAGATTTTTCCGCTTTTTCGACCGCTTGCATAATGATGTCACCATCTTCAAAACCATAAGTGCGGTGGATATATTGCTCGGTAAAGCTCACGCCGATTTCAGTCAAAATCTTGTCACGTTCCGCCTGCAGTTTGTCAATGCTTTCTTGCTCGAATAGCTCGAAGGTTGGCAAGGTTTCTACGTTGAAATTCAGCTCACAAATCCACGCCAGCAACTGATTGAACACGCCTTCCACAAGGCTGGCATCGTCGTTGCGAATATCACGCGTCACTTCTAGCCCTGCGGTGGCACTGGCTCGGTTAGCTTCCGCTTCGGTGGTTTGGTTTTGCCCTAAAATCGCAATGGCGATTTCCGATTTGCAATACTTGATAAAGTTATCAAAGGCTTCTGATGAGCCACTTTTATCAGCACCTTCCACTAAGCCTATAGAGCTATCATCAGGAATTGCGGCAACAGCAGTGCCAAGCATTGCTTCCATACTATCGAGCAAATCCTCCACTTCGTGAATTTGCGCTTGTCGCGGATGTTTCCCCACTAGCCAAGGCGAGCCGTATTTTTCGGTAAATTCCAACCAATACTTAAAGCCTGCTTTTTTAAAGGTCGCCGCCCAAAAGCAGAGCGAGAGATCGCCCAAGCCATACGGGTTGATGTAGGTCGCATTTTGGGTTGCCAGCAACATTCGATAAAGCGGCAGTTCTTCGCCGTTGATGTTCTCTTTGGTACGAAGTTTAAGCTGGTTTTCATCATCGAAAACGAACCATTCTTGCGGTTTGCCGACAATGGCAACAGGCAACAACAAGCCGTCGTTGCTTTCCCACATTACTTCCAACACTTGATAACCAAACAACGTGGCATCTAAAATTTGGCTAATAATGTGCGACATCGGCAAGCGATCGAAAAGTGCGGTCAAAATCTCGTCCGTTTTTTCGTTTCCTGTCGGTGTAATTCGCCACTCTAAGCCTTTGATTGCCGCTTTACGTCGGCGAACACAGCCCCCGACATGGCTATCAGAAAGGATTTCACGGTAGGCGGAAATATCCTTGCCCATTTTCTTCAACACAGGATCAGGGTTCGGCAAATAGTGCATAAACGACCAATAGTCAATGGCGTTGGCACGGCTGGCGATGACGCGGATTAAATCTTGTTTTTTTGGTGTCATTGGCTTTCCTTATTTTTCATAATCCACAAAGGTGGCAAGCAATAAAAATACCCACCAAAACGGTTTGTCGTAAAAAATCAGCACAGCGGCAGAAATGGTTAAAGTTACAAATGCGATCATGGTTAATATCCTTGCGTTAATTTTCGGCTGGCTCTTGGTTTGCGACTGTGAGCTTTAACAGGCAACTGCACCAACTGACGGCTAGCATAATGAGCAAGCAATAAAGAAATTGCGGTGTCGCCGTGGCGTTTGTTTTTGCCGTCTGCACTTTTGGTTCGTTTATCGGGAATGCGAGGCACACCTTTTACCACTTGGAATGAGCGCAAATCGGCAAGAATATCGGCATCTTTGGGAATGCTGTCGAGTTCGCCATCTTCGAGCGCGGCTTTAAATGGGGCGGTGTGTTCGCGATACCATTTTTCCGATAACTGCACGCAATCCACCAATGAACCAAACGCATCGCGAGCGGCTTCAGCTAAATAGCCTCCGTTCCCTCGTGCATCAAAAGCTGCACCGGCGAAGCGTGGCAAATGCTTGAGAATAAACAGCACAATTTGTTCTTGTTGCTTGTAAGGCATATTGCCCAGCTCCACAATCAACCGAACGCTTTTGGTTAAGTTTTGCTGTTGTGCTAACACCACAAAGGACGTCATATCGCCACTGCGGGCAAAGTCTTCGCCTAAAAAATGTAATTGTGTTTGATCTAAGGTTTGCAAAATCGGCTGAAGCGTGGTTTCACACCAATCCTGCATTTCCTGATAGCGTGTCGGTTCAGGCACAAGGCTAAAGCCATCTTTTGCCGTCATTCGGATTATGGGCGTGCTTTCGCTCATTTGGCGTTCAATCAACGCACGTGAGAGCCATAACCCTGTGCCGTTTTTCGGTACGCAGTAGTATTCTTCTTCCGCATCTTCTTTGGTTGCCGTGTCATTGAGTAGGTTTTCTTTCCACTCGGCTTCTTTTTCAGGTGTCCATTCTTGTTTACTGACTTGGCAAATGCGTTGATATAAGCCTTCGGCACAAGCGTCATCAAGGGTAATGGTGTGTACGGAATAACGTTTTCTACCTGCCCGACTATCTAAAATCAGCTCATTGAAAAGGTTGTCCGCACCGTTGTGGGTAGAAATCAACCGCACTTTTGCCCCCCACATTGTCAGCGCAAGAGCGGCTTTTAATACTTCCGCAAGGTATTCGTGAAAGGCTGCTTCATCAATGACCACCACGCCTTGCATACCACGTAAGTTTTTCGGGTTGCTGGAAAGAGCTTTTACTTTGAAGCCTGATGCAAAATAGATTACATAGGTCAGAATGTCCTTATCTTCATCTTGCAACACTTCTTCTTGAATTTCGCCTGCTGCATAGTTAAACGCCCTTGCCCACATTGCCACCGCGTCAATAAATTCGCGTGCCATTTCCTTGTTTGACCCAATGTAGAACACATCAGAGCCCCCATCTTTTTTAGCAAGGCTGGCAATCAAAGCATCATCAGCAGCTTCTGCCCACGTCAAACCTGTTCGACGAGATTTTTCAGCGATTTTGAGCTGGGATTTATCGGCTATCCAACGTTTTTGGTAGCCCAACAGTAGCTCATTTGGGTCAAAGGGAATAAGATCTTTCACTATGCAATACCTAAAATTTGCTGTTTGATTTTGTCTGCGGTTTCTGCCGATAAGCCCGCCTGAATAACAATTTTTTCCGTTTCTTCTGCGGCAAGTTCCGCACGCCGTTTCACATCAGCTTGATAGACTTTGAGCTTGGTGCTTGCTTGAATGAGTGATGCCACATTTTTGCCTGCAAAACTTAGGGCTTGGAATTTCTCCATCGGGGTCATCTCATCGTCTTTGGCTTCTTCGATGTCCACAAGCGCGTCAAATAGGGACGACTGCAACATCCCCATTAAGGCTTCACTACGTTTGTCTTCCTTATCTTCTGCGCCTTCGGCAATAATGCGAGCCGCTTCAGTACTGTCCTTGATTGCCTTAAAACGGCGTTCAATCTTCTGCCCATAGCGATGAATCGCCGATTTGCTGATGGAATAACCTTTCTCACGCAATAGCGTTTCCAATTCCACATAACCCGAAAAACCGTTCTCAGTTAAGGCGCGTTCCAGCCAGCGGCGGACATCTTCGGGCAGTTTTTCGATACTTGAACGGGGTGCCATGATTTCCCCCTATGCCCAATACTTTTCAGGGCGTGCAATTCCTGCTTGGCAGTCGATGGTGTATTCCACAATGTCCACGCCTAGGCGGTTAATATCGGCAAACCACACGCCGTGCGGTTGTTTGTCGATTTCGACCAGTTTGCGGTCGGTGAGGTATTCCAACTGCTGACGCACTTCAAGAGCGGTGACGTTTGGGTAAATGCCACGCATCACATCAAGTAAAAACTGCTCGCTGGTGGTGTAAGGCATTGCTTTATGTAATACGTTGAGCAACTGCCAACGCATACCTTCTCGGCGGGCTTTTTCCATCATTTTGCACTCTCCATTTTGTATAAATCACTTAAGGTTTTGTGTAGGGCATCCATTTTGGCTTCCAGCACCGTTTGCCCACGAATGTAGTCATCTCGCAACACATAAACGAGCGGCAAGGACGACTGCATTTGATTGAATTGCTTTTCCAATTCTTCCACTTTGTCGTTTACTTTGAGCTGGTTTTGGTGGCGTTCACTCAAACTGTTTTGGAACTGCGATACTAAAATCTTGGCAAAGCCAAAACAGCAACCAAGAAACGACAACAACAACCCGACCAAATGCCAAAATTCCACGTTAATGGTCATTGCTTGTCTCCTTGCAAATCTCCCGATAGGTCGCGTTATGCACCGCAATTTGGCGTAGGGTTTCGGTGGTGTCTTGGCGACTGGCTTTGATTATGCCAAAGCCCGAACAGCTGGGGTTAATCACGGAGATCGCCTTGTTGTTGCAGGCGGTTAATGACATCATCACGGCGAGAGCCACGAGTGTTTTCTTCATTTTTCTTTCTCACTTCAAAATGTTTGACTTGGGTTTGAGCAACTGCTTTATCCTGTTGCAGTTGCTCGTTTTGCTTAGACAAGCGGTCGATTTCTTGTCGAGATTTGCGGATTTTATAGGTGGCCATCATTGTCCCTACCAGACCTACTACAGCAAAACCTAAAATCAGATAAAAAATCATTCTTCACGCCCCCGATTATTTAACGCATTGGCAAAACCTTTGGTTGCCACGCCACCACCGCAGAATAGAGCGAAGGTGGTAAAGAGTTCGCCTACATAAGTGCGGTCAAGCCAGACGGCATACACCAAAATGCCAGCCATCAATAACGCTCCGAAAAATTGGATAAAGGCGGTGGTGGAAAGACGACCGTTATCGTTGGTAATCAACTCACTCAGTTTTTTCATTTTCTTTTTCCTTGTTGAAATAGTTTTGTTGGGCTGAAGCATAGCCAAAGAAAGTCAGGATACTCGCACAAACAAAGTAGCCGTAATATGCCAACATAATGCCAAGCAAAGTATTTGTGATCATTTCCCAATGATACTTAGCTTTGGTGTATTGGAATCTCGGCTTTGAAGAGCCAAAGAACATTGCCAATATCGCAAGTGCGGTCATAAAGTAAAAGAACCATTCATAGGCTTGTACAAGGTTTTTAATGCCTAATTCATTGGCAGAAATAAAACCACCGAAAATAATGATTTCCCATACCAAAGAGAAAAAGGTAATTCCGCGAATTTCTCGTTTCATTTTAGTAACTCCAGCGTAAGTAAAAGGCAGTAGCAGCGGTTGTGCCACCGTTGATTTTGCGATTTCGTTTGGCGTTGCTACTCATTCGCCAACCTCGTGTAAATTGCTTCTGATGATTTGGAAAACGTATTGATGCACTCATCATTTATCCCTTAAATAAATGCTCAACATTCACGACTTCTTCACTATCCAGCCAACTCCACACATCAAAGCACGGGCAGTCTTTAATCCATTCATTAGGCGTGATTGTTCCATCGCCATTTAAGTCTGGGCTTAAATCGCGATGTCCACAAATGCGAGCGCTGGGATATTTCGCCTCAAGCTCACGCAGTAAACGGTGCAGGGCTTTCCATTGGGCTTCCGTATATTCGCCGTGATTGCGTTTATCTTTGGTAATACCGCCGACCAAGCAGATGCCAAGGCTGTTTAAGTTATGCCCTTTGACGTGTGCGCCTGTTTCGCCCTCTTTGCGACCGGTTTCAACTGTGCCGTCGGTATCAATCACAAAGTGATAGCCAATATGTTGTAGATGAGGATTAAAGGCTTTGTAATTGCCTGCTAAACGCTGAAAGCCACGCTGTTTGTGCCAGTCGTCGATACGTTGTGCGGCGGTTTGAGTGGTGGTGCGTAACTGCTTGCCGTTTTGGGTGGCTGAGCAGTGGATTACGATTTTGGTGATGGGTGAGGTGTGCATAAAAAAAACTCCAGTTATCAAGGATTGGTTGATAACTGGAGTTTAAGAAATATGACTTTAAAATGATTTTAAACAGGTTTAAAGATTATTTTGTATGTAACACATCAAGGATAATTTTTTTACGCTCAATCTTATCGCCTTTTTCACGATAAACCAAAGTAACGGTTGCCTTTACCGCTTCCTGTTTTGCCAATATACTCAGATCTACGGTTAGTGGAATTTCAATCGGCAGACGTTGCGTAAATGCACCTTCTATATACCCTAACCAGCCAGTATATTTATCACGATCCAATGAACGAATTTGTAGCGTGATATTTTCAAATGTTGTTGTTTTATCTTCTGAAACTTCAGGCTCTTGATAGGCTGGTACGTGGGCAATCACCTCCGCTGGAATTTCAAGTGGTTTTTCTGTGCTTCCTTGTCCAAAAGTTACAGCACCGTTACTTGTTGCAGATTTTGCCATTTGCACAAATTTTTGGGCGTTTTTTGCCAATTTAGCTTTATCATCAACACTGTCTTCAATCGCTTTTTTAAAGGCTTCTTCACTGATATTGAGCGTGCCAGCCCCATTGGTGATAATCGTGCCATAATTATTGATAATGACACGCTCACCTTCGGCGGTTGATTTTTTTCTTAAACGATAAATGCCATAGCTTAATAAGCCTGTTAGCACCACCGCCCCCAATGTTGTTACCATAGAATGTTCAATAGCCCAAGTTCGAGTTTGCTCAATAAACAAATCTAAATTTGCCTGATCTTTGAAAAGCAATTTTAAAATAATATCTTCTTTAAGACTACCTTTCTCAATATCATCAATCAATAAATCCACAGAAATAATTTCTGTATTGGTTAATACACCGAAAGCACGTGATGATTGTTTAGCAATTTGCTCTAAGGCTTGCAAATGTTTAACTAACTCAGGCACAGTAATTGGCAGGTCGGTTTCCAGTTTGATATGTTCTTTTAATGAAAAGCTATAAATAATTTGTTGTTCTACCATATCTATTTCCTAAGTCCTTATTTCTTTTTCTTCCCACCACAAATACTTTCACAAGGTACGCCGTCTTTGTCGCGGTCTAGGCTACTGACACCGCATTGAGTAAGATAGAAACGGGCTTCTTCGCAGCTATCCATCTCTTTACAGGTTCGTTTGCCTTCGCATTGGAATTGTTCTTTGGCAAATACGGCAGCCGCCACGCCTAGTAGGGCGAAAGCGATGTATTTTAGGGATTTTTTCATTTCGGTTTCCTTAATAATAAATTACTGTTGTTCTGCTGTTTTTAGCCACATGAAAAGCCATAGAACGCCGCCGAAAAAGAACCATGTCATTTTGGGCGAATGAAAGTATTGTGAACCGATATAGCTAATCACAATACTTAATACAAAACCGACTAAGCCAATTAAAGAGCAAAAGCCTTTTTGTCTTTCTCGCTCACGTTGCTCTGCAATCTGTTCTTGTTCATTGAAATACTGCTTAATCCCAAAGGTGCATTTGCCGTTGTAGCAGTATTCATTGAAGCGGTAGCTTTCTCCGCCGCACTGTGGGCAAATCACGATGTGTGGGCTGTTTTTATCAATCGCTTTTTCGGCTTGATGAAAGTGAGCTTGATTGATGTGATTAAGCTGTTCTACCTTGTTGATATTTACGTCCATTTATTTTCCTTTATTAAAATGAATGCCGCCTGCAAGGTGTTCGATGTTGTTTTGTTGTTCTACGTTGCCGATATTCATCGTGGTGCGAGAACGGTGCTGCGGGTTGATTTTCGCCGCCAAAGCACTTGCGGTTTTCTCTATGGCTTCTTTGCCTTGCTCGTTGCTTTCGCGGTAGTCTTCGAGCAGGATTTGTTCTGAGGGTGAAAGTTCATTATTCGGAATTTTTCCGATAAAAATATCTCCTATTCCAGCAATAATCCAATTTGCATTCACATTAAACTTGGTGATTAGTTCAAACATCAAGTCATCAGGCAGTTTTTGCTTACCTCTAATAACATCACTTAAGCGTGAAGCGGTCGTTTTTTCTAAAGCCTCTGCAAATTTTTCTGCACTTGAATAACCTAATTCTTTCTGTAATTGCTTAATTCTTGCCCCAATAGTCATATTTTTAGCCTTTTACAGGAAATAATCCGAAAATAATTTGGGTTTTTCGGAAGTTTCACTTGTTATTTCGGAATTATTCCGTTATATTTTACCACATCAACAACAAACGAACCATAAACCAACAGAAAGAAGGAGACATTTATGTTCAGCCGTTTATTGATTTATTTTTTGAAAAAGCCACAGGTGGCAAAGGTTATTCGGGAGATTGCTCACCCGCCTGTTGAGCCATTAAATCTGCAAACGTCTTTAGACGATTTTGAACAACTTCTGGCACGCGTCCTTGAACAGCGAAAACGGCGTGGGTATCCAACATCTCTCGAATAACTTGGCTCACAGCTTGTTTTTCCTTACTGCCTAATGCGGCAGAAGCAACAGTATTTAGTAAGAGAGATTGAGTAGATAAAAGAAGTGTGAGTTCTTCTTGCTCGGTTCTTAATTGTTTAATTTCGTTTTTTAATTCGGCAATTTGATTTTCCATTTTACGCTCCCAAGCAAATAAAAATTGATTGCCATAATTTACCACAAAACAACACGGAGAAGAAATGACAAACAAGGTATTTCATCCCTTGCCGTATCCACAAACGCTAGAGAGTGCAAGGGCTTATTTCTTACTGCACGGGATTAACCGTAGCGAATGGGCAAGGCACTTTGGTGTGGATCAGCAAGCGATTTCCGATTTACTTCGCGGACAGCTGAAAGGCACTTGGGGCGAAGCCCATAAAACGGCGGTGTTGTTGGGTTTAAAGCCTAACCCAGACCACAAAGCGGCGGCTTAATCACGCAACCTGCTCTTTAACAATTTGGAAAAAACAGCGAAAAATCGACCGCTCTTTATAAAAACAATAGGAGATTTTATGCAGAAAGAAAAGAAATCAGACAAGCCTGACAGCCTGTCTGTTGAAGAAAAGGAAGCTACTTATCCAAAAGAGATAGTAGTTGGTTAAGATAAACGGATCTGTTATTCCGTTTTTGGGGAGATGGCAGCGCGTTTTCCACATCGTCCAAGCCGAGTTCGTAAAGAGTCTCAAAATCTTTAATCCACGCTTGGCGTTCATTGTTGGGCAAGATGGAAATCAGCGAAGCCAGAATAGATTGATAAAGCCGATTTTCTGTATCGAGATTTTGAACGTGAATTTCTAGTTCATTTACTCGTTGTTCGAGTTCGGTGAGCCGTTTTATCGGCAATTTAATTACCGTCATAGGGTTTCCTTTTGGAAGTTGAGAGAGCCAATAGGATACCACAGGGAGAAAAATCAAATGAAAATGTTAGAAAAATTATGTTTATGGTATTTGAAAAAGTACTGGAATAGCAAAGGTTACAAAAAGGCTTATGCCCTTGAGCAACAAAAACAGGCGGAAAACGTACCGCAGTTTATGAAATCAGGGCAAGCCAAATGAAAGAAAAAATTAACGGCACGCAGCGTGCGTTGCGGATTTTAAAAGCCCTGAAAGGGCGAACGATGGACGGCTTAAGCAATAAGGATTTGTGCGAAGCGATTGATGAAACACCGGTGAATATCACCCGCGCTACGGCAATTTTAGAAAGCGAGGGCTTTTTGCGCAAACTGCCCACAGGCAACTGGACGCTTAGTTTTGCCCTGCTCAATCTTGCGGTGTGTTATGAGCAGGATATGCAGGCAGTAAATGAACGGTTTAATGAAGTGCGCCATCGGGTGATGACGGGCGGTTTTTAAGGAGTGAACAATGACAGATTTAAGATTAAGTGAACAGCAAGATGCGGTGGCATTGGCAACAAAGGCAATGACACAAGATTTGGCAGAAGCCTACGAAGTTATGGGAACATTGAAAGCCTTTAACTTTGTACAAAAACTTCTGACGGTCGGAAGTTTGAAAAAATTGCAAGAAATCAAAGAAACCAAGAAATACAAAGGATTGAGCGTTGTTGATGATAGCGGAAATCTTCTGACTGTCGGAAATTTTGCTGATTTCTGTAAAGCCTGTGGGTTAAGTGATAAGAAGGTTTATGAAGATCTACAAAACCTTAACTATTTCGGTGAAGAATTTATGGAAACCAGCCAACGCCTCGGCTTAGGCTACCGCGAAATGCGAAA
This sequence comes from Haemophilus sp. SZY H53, assembly GCF_054332375.1. NCBI lineage: Bacteria > Pseudomonadati > Pseudomonadota > Gammaproteobacteria > Pasteurellales > Pasteurellaceae > Haemophilus > Haemophilus sp. SZY H53. Next base: position 71,730 of record NZ_JBTGNV010000006.1, on the reverse strand, counting down.
ACTTCGCCAGTTGCCTGAAGAAGCCCGAGCGGAAATTGTGGACGCGGATTATTCAGACACCACCGATAAGGAAGAGTTGATTGAGAAAATCGAAGACTTGACCGCCCAACACGCGAAGGAGAAAGAAGCCTTACAAGTCCAGTTGAAACGCAAATCGGACGATTATGAAGCGCAAGCGAAAGTGCTTGCCACCAAAAATGAGCGGATTAACCACTTAGATTTGGAGCTGGCGAAGAAAACCAAAGCGATTGAAACCCAAACGCCTGAACAACGTGGTGGCGTGTTACGCGAAGAAGCGGCTGCGATTTCTTACAAAGCAGAAGCCGTGCTACGCGGACAAGTTTTCCAAGCCTTTGAAGCCTTAACCGCTCACACGGAAGCCACAGGCATTGACCACAAGCAGTTTATGAGTGGTGTGCTTGCCGAGTATCAGTTGATTTTGTCAGAACTCAAAGAACGCTTTGGGTTGGATGATACGCCAAGCGGCGAAGCCTTACCTGAATGGGCGAGAGAAGATTATCAGCCTGACGGCAAGTTAGATGAAAGTGTAACGAGCATTTTGGACGAGATTGAGCTTGATGCTCGCATTCAAGATGCGGAAGTGGTGGGTTAAGGAAATGCAATGGCAATACTACCGAGCGTTCTCGCCCAATATGCCGAGCGTGTGGAGAAAGCAGGCTTTGGCGAGAAGGAAAAAATTATTGAAGAAGGCTGTGCATTCACCGGTTTAAGCCGAGCCACCTTTCTTCGGCAAATTAAGCCCTACCGCCCAGCGAGTGGTCGCAAAGTACGGTCAGACAAGGGGAAACATCAAATGGATGCGAACGAGCTGAAATTGATTAGTGCGGCGTGGTTACACCTACGGCGGAAAAATGGCAAAACCATGGCAACGTTGGAGCGGATTTTAGACATATTGCGAGCCAATGACAAAGTGAAAGCGGAGTTTGTGGACGAGAAAACAGGCGAAGTCCGCCCTTATTCGGCAAGTTCGGTGGAGCGTGCATTACGCAATGCTAATTTGCACCCTGACCAGCTGTTACGCCCTGCCCCAGTGGTACAGTTGCAAAGCCGACACCCGAACCACGTTTGGCAAATCGACCCGTCTTTGTGTGTGCTGTATTACCTGAAAGAAACCGGCAAAGGCAATGGGTTGTGCGTAATGGAAGCCGAGCAATTCTACAAAAACAAGCCAGCGAATGTGGCGAAAGTCGAACCACAGCGGGTGTGGCGGTATGTCATTACCGACCACGCGAGTGGCGTGATTTATGTGGAATATGTGTATGGTGGTGAAACGGCGGAGAACATTTCTGAAACCTTTATTAACGCCATTCAGAAGAAAGATAACCCTGCCGAGCCATTTTTCGGCGTGCCGAAAATTTTGATGTTCGACCGTGGTTCTGCCAATACGTCGCAAATGTTCACGCACTTGCTGAACCAGTTAGACGTAAAAATTGAAGTGCCGAAAGCTCACAATGCCCGAGCCAAAGGACAAGTGGAAAAAGGCAATGATATTGTAGAGCGTCAATTTGAAAGCGGTTTGCGGTTTATGAACGTGAGTGGTTTGGCAGAACTCAATCAGCTTGCCCACCAGTGGATGCGGTATTTCAACGCCAAGGCGGTGCATAGCCGCCACGGTATGACCCGCTATTCTGCGTGGCAGAAAATTCACGCCAAGGATTTGATTTATCCGCCCAGCCGTGAGATTTGCCAAGAGCTGATGATTACTGCACTCACCGAGCGATTGGTGACCGATAAGTTGGAAATCAGCTTTGAAAATCGCCGATATGATGTGCGTGATGTACCTGATGTGAAAATTGGCGAGAAAATCACGGTGGGCAAAAATCCGTACCGCCCTGAATGTGTGCAAGTGCAGTGCTTTGAGCAGATTTTTGCCGATGATGGCACGATGAGCCTGAAACCTTACTGGGTGGTGTTGGAGCCTGTGAAAATCAACGAACTAGGCTTCCGTGTGGATGCTGCAATCATCGGCGAAGAATACAAAGCCCACCGCAAAACGGCATTTGAAACCAACAAGGAACAGGCGGAGCAACTGGCTTATGGTGTGGAAACCGAAGATGAGTTGAAACGAGCCAAGAAAGCCAACGCACCGTTATTCAACGGCGAAATCAACCCTTACAAACACATTGAAGAGAGCAAGCTGACGTGGTTCTTACCGAAAAAAGGACAAGAACACGAACTCACCACTAACGCACGCCGTGTGGAGCAAAAGCCAATGTCGGCGGTGGAATTTGCCAAAAACGGCAAGGCACGCTGGGGTGAGTTGTGGACGGGCGAATGCTATCAATGGATTACTGGCAAATATCCGCAAGGTGTGCCACAGGTGGAAGCCGAACGGTTGCTGGGCTTAGGTTTTGATGAGTTTAAGGCGGAGTTTGTTGCACCAACACCAACAAAATCACATTTGAAGTTGCTCGCAGCTTAATGATGAACGGAGCATTTTATGCTGAAACTAAAACAGGTGCTGATTGATAAGGGCGTGAGCCTGCGACAGTTGGCACAGATGATGAACGTGTCGCCTGCGACCATTTCCCAGTTGATTAACCACGATCAGCGGGTGCGGGAGTGGGCGGCATTTGAGAAGAATTTAATAGCGGCTTTGCAAAAAATTGGGATAAACCAACCGCTTGCAACGCTATTAGAAAAGGAAGCGACAGGGGAAAGTTTGGCGACCGAGCCTGCCGCTTCCGCCCTTAAAACAACACAAGAGATTAAGGACGAGATTATGTTACTCGCAAAACAGGCTTTATTTCCAGCCACTAAGAAACATTTTTCATTACCGATTGACCCTTTTTCCGTCGATATTCGCTCGGCTGACGAAGTTTTCGCCACCAGCGACATTCGTTATGTGCGGGAGTCGCTTTATCAAACCGCTAAGCACGGTGGCTTTATGGCGGTGGTGGGAGAATCAGGTGCGGGCAAATCGACCCTGCGCCGTGATTTGATTGATCGCATTCGAGCAGAAAACGCCCCAATTGCGGTGATTGAGCCTTACATCATTGCGATGGAAGACAACGACATCAAGGGTAAAACACTGAAAGCAGCCCATATTGCCGAAGCGATTATTTCCACCCTTGCCCCATTGCAAAGCGTGAAACGTTCGCCCGAGGCACGTTTTCGCCAGTTGCACCAAGTGTTGAAAGAAAGCTGTAAATCGGGCTATTCGAACGTGCTCATCATCGAAGAAGCGCACTCCTTGCCAATTCCGACGCTTAAACACTTGAAACGCTTTTTTGAGTTGGAAGATGGCTTTAAAAAGCTGATTTCGATTGTGCTAATTGGTCAGCCTGAATTGAAGCTGAAACTATCGGAACGCAACACCGAAGTGCGCGAAGTGGTGCAACGCTGTGAAGTAGTGGAACTTGCTCCCCTTGATGCAGAGTTAGAAAACTATGTGGCATTCCGCTTGGCGAAAGTCGGCAAAAAACTCAGCGATATTTTTGATGAAGATGCTTTCCTTGCGGTGCGACAACGCTTAACGGCGGTGGGAAGAAATAAAACCACCACCAGCTTGTTATATCCGCTCGCAGTAAATAACTTGCTAACTGCGGCGATGAACTTGGCAGAAAGTTTAGGTGTGCCGAAAGTGAACGGCGATGTAGTGATGCAGGTTTAGGGGGCGATATGAGAAAAACAACCTTAATTTTAACCGCATTTTTGTTGGCTGGCTGTGATGACGGAATGATACAAAAGCAAACGTGGGCGTATGCCGAACTTTGTATCAGCGGTGTAGTTTACCTCCGCTCGCCCAACGGCAGCTTAACCCCAAAAATTAACGCGGATTTTTATCCTTACACTTGCACGAAAGGAGTAACGAACAATGACTAATCTTGAAATTATTAACAGAGATAATAAAGAAGAATTTTTTAAATGTTGTTTTGTCTTTGCGACTAAAACACAAAAAAATCCAATGGTAATGGCAAAAGCGCTTGAGCAAGGAATCGACCATTTCGAACTTAATCGAGAAAATGGAATGATTGAAATCAAAGCAGTTTTAATGACTGATGTTGAAGAATGTCAAATATCCGCTAGTAAGGAGTAAGCAATGGCTAAACGAGCAACACGAGTAAAAAGCGAAGTATTAGAAATCACCTTGCAAACCCAAGATGAAGTGGCGATGGCAATTAAGCAAATCGGCGATTTAGAACGTGAGCAGGTGCGATTAAGCACCCAGCAAGCGGACGAGAAAGCAGCGGTTGATGAAAAATACACGGCACAGTTGACTGCGCTGAAAGAACAAGTGAAGCCGTTGCAAAAGGCGGTGCAGGCGTTTTGTGAAACTCGTCGTTTAGAGCTCACTAACGGCGGCAAACAGAAGACGGCTTACTTTACCACCGGAGAAGTACAATGGCGTGCCAAACCGCCAGCAGTGGTTGCCAAAGGCATTGACGGCATTTTAGAAAGCCTGCGCAATTTGGGGCTTTTTCGCTTTATTCGCACGAAAGAAGAGCTCAATAAGGAAGCGATGCTTGCCGAGCCTGATATTGCACGCTCTATTTCGGGCGTAACTATTCGAGAAGGCGTGGAAGAGTTTGTGATTAAGCCGAATGATGAAGAGGTGCGGAAATGAGTCGAAGACCAAAGATCGACCGCGATGTGCTAGAAGAAGCCTATCGCGAAGCAACAGAAGTCGCAGCAGAAATGGAGCGTTCTGGCAATTATGCCCGAGCTAGTGAATTGTGGGGAGAAGCAGCAAAGCAAGCGGTAACACTCAAACAACGTGAGTGGTGCAACACGCGCAAAACCTACTGCAAAACATGGCAAGGTAAACGGGAGAAAAGACAATGATTTCCACACTAGATGCCTTAAAAATGCAACTTCGCCAAGCGATTATTCAGCTGGAACAGGCTGAAAAATCACTAGATAAAGAAGAAATGATGCACGCCAGTATTTATGTGCAGAATGCGAAGGGGATTTTGATGAAACTTGGCATTACTTTTTAAGATAAACCAAACCGCCTTCGGGCGGTTTTCTTGTATTAGGAGAACCGAAAATGAAAGTGAAATGTAGTGCGTGTGGAGCGTTGCATTCGTTGGATGCGTTGATTGTCAACAAGGCAGCAAGTGATGCCTTAAATGCGGCATTGTTGGTGAGTGGTGAGTTAGGCGAAGCCTTAATTCGTTATTTGGGGCTGTTTCGTCCTGCGAAAAGTTCGCTCACGTTCGACCGTGTGGCAACCTTGCTGGGCGAACTCACACCGATGATACAGGCTAAGACTATCAAACGTGATGGGCGTGAGTTTCCTGCACCGCCTGAGGCGTGGATTTATGCCATTAACCAAATGATGGCGAGCCGTGTCAATTTTACACTGCCGATGAAGTCGCATGGTTATTTGTTGGAAATTATTGCAGGCTACAAGCCTATCGGCACAGCGGTGGCTGTGCAAAATCCTGAGCAAAATCGACCGCTTGCAAGTAATAAAATGAACGCAATTAAAGGAGCGTTGGAATGGGGCAAAACAATCAATGGCTAAAACCTGTGCTAGCTCAAGGCGTGGCAATGTTATTGCTGTTACGCCTAAAAAATTCGCCAACGGAAGATGTGATACAGCCAACACTGGAAGCATGGTATCGGGTAATCACTTATAAAAAGTCGTGGGATATGGAGCTGGATAAGGTGCGGTTTGAGACAGCATTTATGACACTTGGGCAAACTTGTGATTGGTTTCCTACGCCAAAACAACTGCTAGAAGTCTTGCCACAGCGTGAATATCCTGAGCTTCCGCCACCACCGCCAAAAAGTGTAGAAGAAATGGCACAGGAAAAGGCACAAGCGGAAAGTAATTTACAAAGATTGAAAGCAATTTTAAGGGGGAAACGATGAGAAAACGATTATTACAACTGGTGCATATTGGGAAAAGTCAGTTAGGAATGGACGATGAGACTTATCGAAGTCTATTATCTCAGCAATTCTACCAAAATTCTGCGAAAAATATAAGCTATTCAGAGCTAGTGAAACTGGTCAAAATATTGCAACAAAAAGGTGCAAAAATTCGCTTACCGCGTGATATTCCACAGCTTTCTGCCGTTCAGCGGAAATTATGGGCAGTGTGGAAAGCGGTAGCTGATGAAAGCAGTTCGGCAGCGTTGAATGCGTTTGTGCAGCGCTATTATGCCGAAATTGCGGACTGGCGTGAGCTAGATAGCGAGCAAACGACAGCTATTATTGAGCAGTTAAAACAGTGGAAAAAACGAGTAGGTAAATGATGAACGAAGCCAAATTTGACAATAATGACTTTCAAACCAAAGCCCCTGATTTATTGGCAGATTTGGCGAAATATACGGTGATAGCGGTGCGTGAATGTTACCCTGAAATGGACGCGGAAACGGCGGAAAATATCGGAATGATTGTGGCTTTGAAAACAGGCTATAACTGGGGCGGTTTGAATGTGTATGTGCCGAAATCAATGTCGCTTTTCGCCTGCGAGCGTGAAAAACAAATTTTCAACGAGTTCACGGGCAATAATCACGCCTACCTTGCTAAGAAGTATGGTTTATCTTTGCAATGGATCTACAAAATCGTCAAACGCGTGCAGAAAGAAGAAATTGCCAAACGGCAGTTCGATATATTCGCTCAATCCTAAAAAAACAAACCCAGTGACCGTAAAAAGTCGCTGGGTTTTCTTTTTCTCTATGTGTAACTCTATTTCATTTCGCCTTTTTCATTTCTTCCCACTTCATCCAAATTTTTCCCATTTATGTTAGATTATTTTTAGTAGTTATGTTGGATGTGTTTATTTTTTGTATCACTGAGGTGAATGAATATTTGTAGGTCGTTAAATTCCATAATTTCTTCTTTTATTTAATATCAGGTTTCGCCGATGGCGACTTACTTTCTTTTGCTTGTACAAAAGAAAGTAAGCAAAGAAAAATACACCCCAGTTAAATCGCTGATCTTTGCTTTGTTTCAATTTTCTTTACGGCAATTTTCTAAACTCGCTGCGCTCAAACAGACGAAAATTGCCTAAAAATTGAAAGTCACAAAAGCGATTTATATGGGGCTTAAGATGTATTAGCACATTATTTTAAAATGAAGTTGATTATAAGATTATTTTTATAATGAAAAATATTCAATTTTTAACCGCACTTTAAATCAAAGAAAGAATAAAATATTTTCCCTTCTTTGCCTACTTTTACTTTGCACAAGCAAAGAAAAAGTAGGTCGCTCATCGAGCGAAATACGATGCCAATTCACAAAAAAACAAAATAATTGCATAAATCGCAACATGACATTCCTATAATATCACTTTACGCAACAACAAAAAATCCTATAATCAAACCACAACAAAAAAATATGCAAACACAACCTCATACAAACATTAATCAACATCATACAAAGGATGAAAAATGGCTAACTATTTCAATACATTAAATTTACGCGAAAAATTAGATCAATTAGGTCGTTGTCGTTTTATGGATCGCAGCGAATTCGCTGATGGTTGCAACTACTTAAAAGGCAAAAAAATCGTTATCGTAGGTTGTGGTGCGCAAGGTTTAAATCAAGGTTTAAATATGCGTGATTCTGGTTTAGACATTGCTTATGCATTACGTCCAGAAGCGATTGCAGAAAAACGTGCTTCATTCCAACGTGCGACTGAAAATGGTTTTAAAGTGGGCACTTATCAAGAATTAATTCCAACCGCAGACTTAGTGATCAACTTAACACCAGACAAACAACACTCTAAAGTGGTGGCTGATGTGATGCCGTTAATGAAAAAAGATTCTGCATTCGGTTACTCACACGGTTTCAACATCGTTGAAGTAGGTGAGCAAATCCGTGAAGATATCACTGTTGTAATGACTGCACCAAAATGTCCAGGTACTGAAGTACGTGAAGAATACAAACGCGGTTTCGGTGTACCAACATTAATCGCAGTTCACCCAGCAAATGACCCACGTGGTGAAGGAATGGCAATTGCAAAAGCATGGGCAGCTGCAACCGGTGGTGACCGTGCAGGTGTATTAGAATCTTCATTCGTCGCAGAAGTAAAATCTGACTTAATGGGCGAACAAACCATTCTTTGCGGTATGTTACAAGCAGGTTCTATCGTATGTTACGACAAACTTGTTGCTGATGGTAAAGATCCAGCATACGCAGGTAAATTGATCCAATACGGTTGGGAAACCATTACTGAAGCCTTAAAACAAGGCGGTATCACATTAATGATGGATCGCTTATCAAACAGCGCAAAATTACGTGCATTTGAACTAGCTGAGCAAATCAAAGAAAGCCTTGGTTTCTTATATTACAAACATATGGATGACATCATCAGCAGTCACTTCTCTGCGACCATGATGGCTGACTGGGCAAACGGCGACAAAGATTTATTCGCATGGCGTGAAGCAACTGGCAAAACTGCCTTTGAAAATGCACCAAAAGCAGATGGCATCAAAATTTCTGAACAAGAATACTTTGATAACGGTGTATTAATGGTTGCAATGGTGAAAGCAGGCGTAGAATTAGCCTTTGATGCAATGGTAGAAAGCGGTATCTATGAAGAATCAGCTTACTATGAATCACTTCACGAATTACCGTTAATTGCTAACACTATCGCGCGTAAACGTTTATACGAAATGAACGTGGTAATTTCTGATACGGCAGAATATGGTAACTACTTATTCTCTAACGTCGCGACGCCTATTCTTGCTAAAGAAATCATTCCAACCTTACAAAAAGGTGACTTAGGTGAACCAACACCAGCAGTTGCTATCGACAACATCACCTTACGTGATGTAAATGATGCAATCCGTAACCACCCGGTTGAATTAATCGGTCAAGAGTTACGTGGCTACATGACAGATATGAAACGTATCGCTGTTGCAGGTTAATTATTAAATCGGTAAAATTCAAGCCAACTTATTCAATAAGTTGGCTTTTTTATAATCCAAAGGAATTAATATGAAAAACAATAAAATTTTTAACCGCACTTTTAAAGTGAGTCTGGTGGCTGTGGCGTTAGGATTAGTAAACCCTGTGTGGGCTATTGATTATAAGCTATATGAAGGTACCATATATAAGAATCCGGAAAGAACTGACTCTGAAGTAAAAAATATGAATTTTAATTCAGATTATGGCTATGATTTAACAAATAAAAATAATCTTGCAAGTGTATCTTTTCGGCTGAAAAATGGTTTAAAGGATAACGATTATCCAACAGAATCATTAATTTCCCTCGATCCTCGATTTTCTAATGGATCTACCTCATTAGAAATCAAACCTAATAGCACTTTCACATTATCGAAAGCTTTTCCTGCAAGTTCTGTTTTTGAATTGAGAGATTCAAACCTTAAATTTCACTTCGGTAATATCAATTTATCTGAGGGGCTTTCTACAGTTGATGCAGATGGTGAGACTGTTTCAGGAAATGTAGCATTTAATCTTCAAGATAATAGCACCATTGATATTGATGCAGTTCGTATAGTTAGTTTGGCTAAAGATGACGCAGGATACCAAGTGTATAATAAATCTACAGCAAATATTACCCACTCCTCTATTTTTCTGGGGGGGGGATAACAGCACTGCTATAGATGCCGAAAACTCAACATTATATATCAAAAATTTAGATATCACGCTACAACCAGCAGGTATCGATAAATCAACCACTATTGCATACATGTCTGAGAATACTACATTAAATATTGAAGACAGCTTGCTCAAAATTGAAGCGAAAGGTCAAAGTCAAGGTTTAGGTTTTTTACTTGATGGTGGCGTAACCAACATTACAAATTCTAACATTGAAAATAACACTGGAGATGTAGTTATTTTTACTAATAAACAAGATCCTCGAGATGAAACAAATAATTACGACTCAACTACCGTTAATCTAAAAAATACAAAAGTACCTGATGCAAAAGTGCTTGTAGGGTTAAATATGCCTGAACTAGCCGATACGGACTTAGCTGAAGGTGAAAAGACAAGTTCACCGAGATTTATTTTGAATGCAGATAACTCTCAGTTGAATGGTGTGGTAAAACAATACGACAACAAAAATAAAACACCTGTTACATTAAACCTCACTAACAATTCTACATGGGATTTAGTTAATAACTCAGAAGTAACTGACTTGCATTTAAATAATTCAGCCGTTTCCTTAACTAGCACCAAAGCGCCTTATGCTGTATTAACTATCACGGGAAATCTTACTGGCTCTGGCATATTTAATCTTTACACCAATATTGAAAATAACAATGCAAATAAAATCATTGTTCAAGGCACTGCTGAAGGTAATCATAAAATTGGGGTAACGAACCAAGGCGCAAATGTTGCTAACGGTAAAGTGACACTTGTCGAAACCCATGGTGGTAACGCTGCATTTAGCTTAACAAACCCGAATAATCGTGTAGATTTAGGGGCTTACCAATACTTCCTCACAAAAGAAGGAAATAATTGGGTGTTAGCGAACTCTAAAAATGAAGTCACCCCAACTCCACCTGTTGCACCAGTTACACCAAGCAAACAAGTGGTGACTCCAAGCAAACCTACGGTAACGCCTAGCACCCCAGTAGTAACCCCAAGTAATCCAGTAGTACCACCAGCAGTTCTACCAAGCGAACCGTTACTTTCAAACTTAGCAAATGCACAAGTTTCTCTTCGCCAAGCACAATTGCGTTTAGTGGAAGATGATTTAAGTGGCATCCATCAACGTCTAGGCGAAGTGAAAAACGGTGAAAAAGGTAATGTATGGGTTCGTAATGTGAATTCTCGCCAAAAATTAGCCGCACTTTCGACTGGTGAGAGTGAAACTGCTGGCTTTAAACAAAACGTACATAGCTTACAAGTGGGCGCAGATGCTGCTGTAACCGATAACCTCCGTGTTGGTGGGTTTGTTGGTCGTAGCCAAGCTAACGTTGATTTCAATGGCCATTACGGTAATGGCAAAGTAAGAAGCAACAGCGTGGGGTTATATGCAGCTTACCTTGCAGATAACGGTATTTATGTAGATAACATCGTGAAATACAGCCGTTTACACGCTAACTCAGATCACACTGAAAAACGCCATTACAACGCTTATACTATTTCGAGTGAATTAGGCAAACGCTTTAGCCTTGTGAACGATTGGACAATTACTCCGCAAGCACAATTAGCGTGGACACATATTTCATCACAAGAGAATGAAGATAGCTTATCTTCTGTTTATTCTCGAATTGGTTTACGTGTAGCCAAAGGCTTTGCATTAAGTAATGGTTGGAATTTACAACCTTACGCGGCAGTCAATGCAATTACCAGCAAAAACCGTAGTAGCAAAATTCATTACGCAAACAGCGCGCTTGATGTTGCAAGCAGCCGCGGACGTTTTGAAAGTGCAGTCGGTTTAAATGCTGGATTTGCAAATCATCGTTTTGGTTTAGAAGTAAGCCGTGCTGACGGTAAAAACTTCGATAAACCTTATGCAATTCAAGCAGTCTATCGTTATCAATGGTAATATAAAAGGGCGGAGTAAAATCCGCCTTTTTTCTCTTTTTTACTCAATAAATAATATGTCAAAATCTTTCCCTTCTCACTCATTTACAACCAAACGAACGGCAAAACCTACTCGTTCATTTAAGCCAAAAGCAAAGCTACTTACATTAGAACAAACAATCGTTGTTTTATTTAACAAACCGTTTGATGTACTGACACAATTCACCGATGAAAATGGCCGAGCTACATTAAAAGATTTTATTACCATTCCTAATGTGTATGCGGCAGGACGATTGGATCGTGATAGTGAAGGGCTGCTGATTTTAACGAATAATGGTGAAGTGCAACATCGTTTGGCAGATCCTAAGTTTAAAACCGAAAAAACGTATTTTGTACAAGTAGAAGGCATTCCTGAAGAGACAGACTTAGACAAACTCCGCAAAGGCGTTGAATTGAAAGATGGGATGACGAAGCCTGCAAAAGTGCGGTTGATTTCTGAACCGGATTTTCTTTGGCCTCGCAATCCACCTATTCGTGAACGTCAAAGTATTCCAACGAGCTGGTTGGAAATTAAAATTAGTGAAGGGCGTAATCGACAAGTGCGTAGAATGACGGCACATATCGGCTTTCCGACATTACGACTTATCCGTTATCAAATGAGTCATTTAACACTTGATGGATTGGGTAATGGTGAATACCGCCGTTTGAATGAAGAAGAAATGCGTGCGCTATTCAAACAACTCCATTTAAATAACGCACGTTAAGATTAGAAACGTTGAGCGGGTTGTGCGTTTTCAACTTGCACGAAAAAGCCTTTATCATTCAAGATAATGCTGTAATTCGTAACATATTTAACGCCATTAGTTCTAACTATAGCGTTACAACTCCGAATGCCTTGTTGTGGGTAAGATTGTGTTTCATGCGCTTGGATAATCTGTTTTATAGTCATTGGTGTATTAGTCACGATACCTTGCTTGTGGAACGCATCAGATAATACGGCAAAGACTTTTGAATCATTACATCTTGGCACAACAACGGATTTTGTCACGGTATTCGCTGTTTTCTGAGTAACAGTTTCCACGCTATTTTCAGTCACTTTTTCAACAGATTTTAGTTCTGCTTTCTTCACTTCGGTTTTAGCCGCAGGTGTTTTTTTAGCCATCACTTTTTCAGGTTTCGCTGATTCTTTAACTGCAGTTTGCTTAGTTTTTTCTACTCGCTGTTTGCCTTTCGTTTTTGTCGGCTCTGCTTTAGAGGCTTTATTTGTCGTTTTATTTTTCATTTTTTCTTTTTTCGTTACCGCTTTTTTCGCTTCGGCAATTTTAGTTGGCTTTTTCGCTTCTGCTTTTTTGGCATCGGCTTTCTTTTTTGCTGTTTTGACTACGGCTTTAGGCGTAGTGGCTTTCTTGACTTCCACTTTTTTAACTGCCGTTTTCACTGACTTAGTTTGAGTTGATTTTGCCGAGTGATTTGGCGATGCTGCAAAGGCCAAAACAGGTAACAAGGCAAAAATCACCGCAAGTAATTTTTTCATCCGTTATTCTCCTTAAACAAAAAGTGCGGTCAAAATTAACCGCACTTTGAAATCATTTATAAATTAAAGATAGTAGTGTTCTACATAGTTTAATTTATCATCAAGTTTTAACACTAACGGTTGACCGGTTGGGATTTCAAAATCCATGATTTCCGCATCAGAAATACCAATAATGTGTTTTGCTAATGCACGAAGTGAGTTACCGTGCGCCACCACTAAAACACGTTTACCAGAAAGCATTGCTGGTGCAATTTGATCTTCCCAGAATGGTAACGCGCGTTCTAAGGTTAATTTTAAGTTTTCTGCGTTTGGTACCACGTCAGATGGGATGTTTGCATAACGACGGTCGTTATGTGCAGAGTTTGGATCTTTCGGATCTAAATCTGGAGGAGAAATGTCATAAGAACGACGCCAGATATGAACTTGTTCGTCACCGTATTGTTCTGCGGTTGCTTTTTTATCTAAGCCTTGTAATGCACCGTAGTGACGCTCATTTAAACGCCAGTTTTTCACTTGAGGAATCCATAATTGGTGAGATTCTTCTAACACGATGTTACAGGTTTTGATTGCACGAGTTAAAACAGAAGTGAAGGCGATATCGAATTCATAGCCTTTCTCGAACAATTTTTTACCCGCTGCTTTTGCTTCTTCTACGCCGCGCTCGGTTAAATTCACATCACGCCAACCAGTGAATAAATTTTTTGCGTTCCACTCACTGAAACCGTGACGAATGAATACTAATTCCATAAGGATCTCCTAAGTATTGATAAAAAATGAATGGTTCTTTTATAGCAAAAAATCATTATGTTTAAAAGTAAAAAGGCGGCATTTACTGATCTTTCGCAAAAAATCGCCTGTAAACTTTTAGCCACTCAAAAATAATGCTAGTATTTAAGTTTTATTCGTCCCTTAATTTCTCTTAAGTTTAGATGTATGCAACAAAGCAATCGTAGAAAAAAAAGCTTATCAAAACTGACCGCACTTTTTGCTTGTGGCTTGCTTGGCTTTTCATCTTTCGCGCAAGGCAACGATCTCAACCAGATTCAAAAACAAATTAAACAACAAGAGTCAAAGATCGCTGAACAGAAGCGAGAACAAGCCAAATTACAAGCGAGTCTTAAACATCAAGAAAGCAAAATTAACAGTGTTGTCGGTGAATTACGCGAAACAGAATTAAGCTTAAAAGAAATTCGCAAGCAAATGGCGGAAACCGAAAAGCAAATCAAGCAATTAGAAAAGCAAGAGCGTGCGCAAAAAGTGAAGCTCGCACAGCAAATAGACGCTATTTATCGCTCAGGTGTAAATCCTTCTACCTTAGAAAGAATGCTTTCAGAAGATGCGAAAAAAGCGGAACGCATGAAACTGTATTATCAGCACTTAAATCAAGTTCGCATCGATATGATCAACAATCTGAAAGCGACACAAGAGAGTTTAGCGAAACAGCGCGAAGCGATTTCAGGGCAACAAAAAAATCATCGCGATCAACTTTCTACGCAAAAGAAACAGCAGCAAGAATTACAAAAAGCGCAGCAAGAACGCCAATCTACGTTAAATGAACTCAACAAAAACTTAACGAAAGATCAGAATAAGCTGGAAACGTTGAAAGCGAACGAAAATGCCCTTCGCCAAGAAATTCAACGTGCAGAACAAGCCGCTCGCCAACAAGAACAACGTGAGCGTGAAGCCCTTGCACAGAAAAAACAAGCAGAAGAAAAACGGACCTCAAAACCTTACCAACCAACCGATCAAGAACGTAAGTTGATTAATAGTACCAGTGGTTTAGGTAGCGCCGCTCGTCAATACAGTCGTCCAGTTTCTGGCCCAACGTTGTATTCCTTTGGCTCAATCCAAGCAGGCGAAGTGCGATGGAAAGGTATGGTTATCGGCGCACCAATGGGGACCGCAGTAAAAGCCATTGCAAGTGGTCGTGTTATTCTCGCCGGCCATCTTAATGGCTATGGTTATATGGTGATTGTGAAACACGGCGATAGCGACTTGAGTCTGTATGGTTTCAACCAAGCGGTATTTGTAAAACAAGGTCAGCTTGTTTCTGCGGGACAAACCATCGCACAAGTGGGGAATACGGGTGAGCTCTCTAAACCGGCACTTTACTTTGGTATCAGCCGTAAAGGGGTACCTGTGAATCCGGCTGGGTGGATTAAATAATGGCAAGGTTCTTTCAAAGTGCGGTCAAAAATACAATTATTTTTTCAACCGCACTTTTCTCTACTTTTAGTTTTGCACAAGGCAAGCTGGCTATTGTGATCGATGACATTGGCTATCATCCGAAAGAAGATGCAGAAATTTTAGCGATGCCAAAGGAAATCTCTGTCGCCATCATTCCTGCTGCACCCTATGCCAAAATTCGCAATCAACAAGCGAAAACGCAAAATCACGATATTCTCATTCATATGCCGATGCAGCCAATCAGTAATATTAAAATTGAGGAAGGTGGTTTGACTTTAGGGTTATCTGAAGCGCAAGTAAATGAACGAGTGAAAAAAGCTAAATCTATTGTGCCAAATGCCATTGGAATGAATAATCATATGGGCAGTGCAGCCACAGCCGATGCCACATTAATGACCTATTTAATGACCGCACTTCGCGAGCAACATTTATTCTTTTTAGATAGCCGAACGATCGGGAAATCAGTTGCGGGAAAAATAGCAAAAGAACAAGGCGTACGTGTATTAGATCGCCATATCTTTTTAGATGACAGTGATAATTTAGTGGATGTGCAACGCCAATTTCAAAATGCAATCCAATATGCACGTAAACATGGCACAGCCATTGCTATTGGGCACCCTCGTCCAAATACCGTAGCTGTATTAAAATCAGGAATAAAAAATTTACCCGATGATATTCAATTAGTGGGTATAGGCAGTTTATGGCGAAATGAAAAAATCTTGCCACCTAAATCATTTATCTTAATTTTTAATGATATTCCTGCACCAACCTCGGTTGCACCGTTTGAGCCAATTCCTTTATTACGGGGCGTGCCAAGATAACAAAAAAGAGCGGTTGAAAACTGCTCTTTTTTATCGTTTTAAACTTGCCTATCGACCATTTCGTTCAAAGAACAAGACAGTTGCCGCAACGCGTGAGTGAACGTTGAGTTTACGAAGTAAATTACGAATATGCACTTTAACTGTTTCTTCAGAAATAAAAAGCTGACCCGCAATTTGTTTGTTCGATAAACCTGTCGCAATTAAACGTAATACATCCATTTCTCGATCGGTGAGTGAATCAATGGGATCAACCGTATGTTTACGCTCTAAAAGTAAATTCTTAATCGAATCGCTTAAAATTACTTCACCTTGTGCAATACGTTTAATTTGCTCAAGTAACACATCTGGCTCAGTATCTTTCAATAGATAGCCATCTGCACCCGCATCGATGAGCGTGAAAATATCATTTTTCGCATCAGACACAGTTAAGATCAAAATTCGTGCGTCAACACCCTCCGCACGCAACCCTTTAAGGGTATCTAAACCAGAGAGGCCTTTCATATTCAGATCTAAAATAATTAAATCTGGGGATTCTTGAATCGCAATGGAAATACCTTCTGTACCGCTTCCTACATCAGCGACAACTTCAAAATTCTCTTCTAATTCCACTAATTGTTTGATACCGCGACGCATCAATGGATGGTCGTCGATAATTAATACTTTTAACTTTTCTTGCATAATTTTCTCCAAGAGATGAGAGGGCGCACATCCTATCGCCTGAAGGCGAAAACGTCCACAGCCTTAGATTATTTCTCAATAGATTTTCAAACGAGGGATTCTATCGGGATTTTGCCTATCTTCCAATGCATAGTTGCAGATATATTTGATTTATCTCAAATCATGCTTGTTTTGATTTAGCTAGTCGCAAGTCCTTTTGCTTTTAAATTTGAACGGCATAATACGCATGCCGCTTTCTGTCGAGTGCAATTGATAAAATTGCGGGTAATTAAAATTCCGTTGCACCATTTTATACGGATTTTTACAACCTTTCGAGCCGAGTGACTGATAAATCTGGTTCACTTCACGCACTTTATCATCTTTTAAGCCCTCGCATTGACGATAAATCTCGAGGCGATTCTTTTCATCTAACAAATAAACATTAAAGCTATTATCGGTATTATCTTCAAAGAAGAACTGTAAAAATCCTTCACTAGCAAATAAATCAATTTCAGGTGGATATCGGCGTGTTTCAGGAATAGTTTCTTTCTCTTCTAACTGAGTTGGTAAAACGTCTTCAAAATTGACCGCACTTTCTTTTCCATCGTCAATCGGTTGTAAGCTAATCCCTTTTTCTTCAAAGAAGAATTGCCAGTTTTTCCCAGCCACTCGTAAACGGGAATGCGTTGTTGGGCGACTATCACCTAATTGAATACTAATGCAACGATTAACCAAGGCACTTACTAAATTTCGTAATGTACGATTATAATGTTTACTGTAACAAAAAATCTGTACAGAACGAGGTTTATTTACGCCTTGATAAATTTTATTAGAAAGCACCTTTAAAGCTAGCAAAATCGCATTTTGGCCTTCAAAATGTAAGGTTCGAATTTCATTCCACATATTACGGTAAGTGAAATCAATGCTACCGACCAAGCTCTGCTCTAATTGACCAAAACTGAATAAATCACTTGGCGAGATATTGGATTTAAGTTCTTCCACTTGTGCTGTTGGATCATTCACCAAGTTCACCGCAATGAAAAGATCTCGGATTTCACATTGCGAAGAAAGTGCCTCATTTGTCGGTACTTGACCATTTGTATGGGGGAAAAACAATCGTAAATCAGCGACAAAATTACGTAAAGTGAGTTGGTCGATATTTTGACTAATTAAATGTAAATGCGTTTCTGCCGTCAACAAGCGATTAAAATAAGCCCATGAAACAACCTTATTTAAACTTTCCCCATATTCCATTACACGTTCTTTCGAAAACATAATATGATGTGGCGGTTGATTGACCACATACCAACCATCTTTAAAGTGTTTATTGCCATGAATTTCAATGAATGTAAGATGATCTTCCGCTAAATTATGCGAAATTTGAGGATTCAGTAGTGTAATTTTACCGGGTAACTCTTCAAATGCCGTATAAAGTTTACGAGAAAGTACCGTGATATCTTGTGGGATCACGCTAGAATTAATTTTATGTTTGCGTGCAAAATCAACCAGGTTTCGATAACTCATCATCAAGAAACTCACCAAATTATTGTGACTTTCTTTCACCCGTTTGATTTTCCAAGTTGGGCGTTGGTCCAATTCTTCAATACGTTCTTTCGACCACCCCCATTCTTGGGCCATCATTTTCATATAAGAAATACGCCAATTTGATGCGTGGTATAATGCAAAATCTTCCGTCGCTTTCACATAAAAACAAGAACGCACAAAATCAAGACGCTTAAATTCTGAATGTGCGGTCAAATATTGGCTAATTCTCTCTAAAATCGCAATATAAGGATCGAAATGATGTATAGCGGTGCTATGGCCAGAAAGCAAATCCTCTTTAAATTGGCGAGCAATTAACTGGGCATTTGGGTATTCTTGGGCATAAGTTTCTAACAATAAGATTTTCATCACCGATTTATAAGGCGAATCAATACCTTTATAAAGTTGCCACAAGCTTGCGCCAAAATATTCACTGGCTGAGAATTGCCCTAATCCACCAAAATCCACCCAATCATTTAAATTAAGCTCACCTGTCGCGACTAAACGCGCAACTTCGGCCTCATATTGCTTTTCATCTTCCACCCACAAGTGCAGCCACAATAATGGTTTACCCGCAAGGCGTACCGCAGAGCGATAAAATTCTTCCAACAGCAACATATATTGCGCAGAACCACTGTTTTCTTTAGTTAGCGGATCGGAATAACGTTCGTTACGGAAACGCTGTTGCGTCATTAAATAGAAGTGCATTTCTACATGAAATGTCGATGCCCATTGGCTGATTTTCTTCGTTTTTTCCGCTAAGCGCTGCTGATCTTGTTTAGACAAATCATCTTGATGGCAGATCCAAATATCTAGATCCGAAGCTGAAGTTTGGCTAATGGAGCCAAAACTTCCCATCACATAAATACCTAAAATCGGTGCAAAAACAGCATCAGAATTGACCGCGCTTTGCACACTTTCTGCAAGTTCAGAATGTTCTTTTGAAAGAAAATCTTGCTGATAATTGGAAAAAATAAAATCGGCGATGCCTGCGGGGGCATCTTCCACATAACCCGGTAGAGTGGGATGATTAAGATGCAACAATAATGGCATCAAAGAGACGATGTGTCGGAAGGCATCTCCAGAGCCCAATAGTGCTCGCTCCAAACGACGTTTGTCTAGTGCGTCAATACTTTTTCGAGCTTCATTGAGATCGTATTTCAAGGCTTCCTACCCATGGCCAAATAACTGGTGTTAATGTATCACTTACCTAATCGGAAATCAAAAATTTAAATGATCTGACTTTTTGCCCTAAAAATGGTAGCATAGGACACATTTCTATTTAAAATCAGCGGTATTTATGGCAGTACTTAAAACCTTAAAAATTGCGACTCGTCAAAGCCCTTTAGCACTTTGGCAAGCAAATTTTGTAAAAGATCAATTAGAAAAATTTCACCCAACACTTTCTGTTGAATTAATTCCGATGGTGACAAAAGGCGATGTCATCCTAGATTCCCCTTTGGCTAAAATTGGTGGGAAAGGCTTATTTGTTAAAGAGTTAGAAAATGCTTTACTCGAAAAACGTGCCGATATTGCTGTTCATTCAATGAAAGATGTGCCGATGGAATTTCCAGAAGGTTTGGGCTTAAGTGTGATCTGTAAACGTGAAGATCCGCGCGATGCTTTCGTGTCTAATACATACCGTTCATTAGATGAATTACCCCAAGGTGCTATTGTTGGGACATCAAGCTTACGTCGTCAATGCCAATTAAAACAATTACGTCCTGATCTTGATATTCGCTCCTTACGTGGCAATGTGGGAACCCGATTAAGTAAATTAGATAATGGCGAATATGATGCCATTATTTTAGCCTCAGCTGGCTTAATTCGTTTAGAGCTAGCAGAACGCATTGCCTCGTTTATTGAAGTGGAACAGTCATTACCGGCTGCTGGGCAAGGCGCAGTAGGCATTGAGTGCCGTGTTGATGATGAAGAAGTGAAAGCATTGCTTGCTCCACTTGCCGATGCAACTACGACGACTTGTGTTTTGGCTGAGCGTGCAATGAATACCCGCTTACAAGGCGGCTGCCAAGTACCAATCGGTGGCTATGCGATTGCGCAAAATGGCGAAATTTTCTTGCGTGCACTCGTCGGAGAAACCGACGGCTCTGCGATTATTCGTGCGGAAGGTAAAAGTGCGGTTGAAAATGCCGAAGCATTAGGCGTGACCATTGCTGAACAACTCCTAGCACAAGGCGCTGATAAGATTCTAGCAAAGATTTATTCAGCATAGGGAATCACCATGGCTGTACTAGTCACTCGCCCTGACGAACGAGGAAAAACCCTAGTTGAGCAGCTGAATCAAGCTGGTGTGGTTGCCTTGCATCTGCCTTTGCTTTCTATTGAAGCGGGTGCCGAGTTGGCACAATTACCGACGAAACTTAATCAGCTAAAACGTGGTGATTATGTGTTTTTGGTTTCAAAAAGTGCGGTCGATTTTGCGGATAAAACCCTGAAAGATATTGGCTTTAGCTGGCGTCAAGATTTACAATACTTTACAGTTGGACATAGAACGGCACAGCATTTTTCCTGTCAAACTGAATGTACTGTTCGTTATCCAATCACGTCGGAAAATACTGAAGGTGTATTAAATTTACCGCAAATGGCAGAATTAACCGATAAGAACTTGTTAATTTTACGTGGCAATGGTGGACGAGAATTATTACGCGAACAGGCCACACTACGCGGTGCAACTGTTGAGACAGTCGAATGTTACCAACGAGTACTGATTAGTTATAACAACGAAGAGCAGACCAGTATTTGTATTCGTTCCGGTGTACAAACCTTGGTGGTCACAAGCCTTGAAATTTTGCAGGCGTTAATCGAATTTGTACCTGAAAATGAACAAAGTTGGCTAAAAAATTGCTGTTTAGTCACGGTAAGTCAACGCATTGCGGATGTTGCAATACAACAAGGTTGGCATCATGTGGTGGTTTCCGCCGGTGCGGATAATCAAAGTTTACTTAATACCTTACTAAATGAAGTAACTCCCCTTTCTCACTAAGGAAAAGATATGGCGAAAGAGAAATTAACCCCAGAAACAACAGATGAAATCCAAGCAACAGATGCAGTGGAAATTCAAACTGAAGATCATGAACCTGTTGCACCTCGTACACAAACCGTTGTGAAGAAAAGTGGTACAGGATTAAGTTTATTGGCTATTCTCATTGCACTTGGCGTGGGTGGTGCAGGTTATTATTTTGGCCAACAAAAAGTGGATGAATTCCAACAAAAATTGACCGCACTTGAAGCTCAAATTAATAATAAAACAGTGGTTTCAGCACCTACTCAAGACGTAAAATTTGATACCACGCAACTTGCTCAATTAGAGTCAGCGAATAAAGCAACGCAAGACAAAATTGCACAAGTAGAAGAGCTCATCAATGCCAAATCACATGAGTTAGTTGGCTTACAATCACAAATCAATAAAGTGAGCGCGCAAGCTAATGCTCAACAACCTACTGATTGGTTATTCTCAGAAGCTGATTTCTTGCTCAACAATGCATTGCGTAAATTAGTGTTAGATAATGATGTGGACACATCGGTTTCACTCTTAAAACTCGCTGATGAAACCCTTGCGAAAGTGAACAACTCACAATCCGCGGCTATCCGTAGTGCTATCAATCAAGATCTGAAACAACTTCTCTCCGTAACTGGCGTGGATCAAAATGCGGTCATGCAAAAATTATCACAATTAGCTAATACGATTGATGAGTTACCTGTGTTGGATGTGAATTTCGGTGATGATCAAAATGCAACAAAATTATCAGATTCCCTGTCTGACTGGGCGGAAAATGCAGAAAAAAGTGCGACCTCATTCTTAAATCACTTTATCCGTATTTCACCGAAACATGGTGCGGATCGCAAAGAATTATTAGCGCCAAACCAAGATATCTACTTGCGTGAAAACATTCGTTTACGCTTACAATTAGCGATTATGGCGGTGCCTCGTCAGCAAAACGAACTTTATAAACAATCTTTAGAAGCTGTTGCATCTTGGATTCGTAGCTATTTTGATACCAATGCTGAAGTGACTCAAAATTTCTTAAAATCAGTGGATGAATTATCTGAAGTATCCATCTATGTGGATGTGCCAAGCCAATTACAAAGCTTAAGTATGCTTGATAAGTACTTAAATCGTACACCTTTAGATGTTCAAAAAGTGGAAATTGAAGCAGAAAAAGCGGTTGATAATTCACCAAGAAAAGAAGAAGTAAAACCAGCACCTGAAGCGAAAGCGGAAGAGCCAAAAGCTGAAGAAAAACCCGCTGAAGCACCAGCTGCACAACCGGCAACTGAACCCCAACAATAAGGATAGATAATGTTTAGAGTTCTCTTTTTAATGATCGCCTTACTTGCCGGATTGATTGCAGGCCCTTACCTCTCCGGTCAGCAAGGTTATGTCAGAGTTGAAACGGCAAACACCGTATATGAAATGTCACTCACCACATTAGTGATTCTCTTTGTAGTTACACTTGCAGTGATTTATTCGTTAGAGTGGTTGGTGACCCGTTTCTTCCGTTTAAGTAGCAATACCTATAACTGGTTCTCTCGCCGTAAACGCGTGAAAGCACAGCGTCAAACCCTTGAAGGCTTGATGAAAATGAATGAAGGCGATTATGCCAAAGCAGAAAAACTGATTGGTAAAAACGCAAAACATTCTGCCGAGCCAGTATTAAATCTGATTAAAGCCGCTGAGGCTGCTCAGCAACGCGGTGATGAATTCAGTGCAAACCGTTATTTAATTGAAGCGACGGAGCTTGCAGGTTCAGATAACCTGGTCGTTGAAATTGCTCGTACCCGTATTTTATTACAACAAAATAAATTACCGGCTGCGCGTAGTTCCGTCGATAGCTTACTTGAAATGTCAGATCGCAACAAAGAAGTATTAAAACTTGCTGCTGAAATTTATAGCCGTTCTAAAGCTTATCAAGCTTTAGATGAAATCTTAGATTTAATCGAAGGTTCAGGCTTATTCTCAGCAGAAGAATTTAAAGCGCTTCAACAAGAAACAGAAAATGGCTTGTTAGATGAGAAAATGAATGAAGAAGGCGTTGAAGGTCTGCTTGCTTGGTGGGAAGCTCAACCACGCCGCCGTCGCAATGACTTAGAGTTAAAAACCGCTTTAATTCAACGTTTGATTGATTGCAACGACCATGAGTCAGCTTATGAATTCACGCTTGAAATTATGAAAAAATTGGGTGATAACACTCCAATCAGCCCTGAACTTTGCACGCAAATCACTCGTTTACAAGCGGAAGATAACAGCAAACTGCTCAAGTTAGTGGAAAAACGTGCAAAACGTGCCGATGAAAGCCAACGTTGTTGCCTCAATCGTGCATTAGGCTATCTTTATGTGCGTAATAACGAGTTTGCTAAAGCAGCAGAAGCATTTAAAGAAGTGACTGCTTGCCCAACCGAACTTCAACCAAATGATGTCATGATGGCGTCTTATGTGTTTGAACAAGCTGGCGACAAAGCAGCAGCGGAAAAAATTCGTCAAGACAGTTTAAAATCAGCCATGTCTATTCAAGATAAACCTGCTGAAATACAAGA
This sequence comes from Haemophilus sp. SZY H53, assembly GCF_054332375.1. Lineage (NCBI taxonomy): Bacteria > Pseudomonadati > Pseudomonadota > Gammaproteobacteria > Pasteurellales > Pasteurellaceae > Haemophilus > Haemophilus sp. SZY H53. The sequence continues at coordinate 48,015 of NZ_JBTGNV010000006.1, read as the reverse complement.
TGAACCAAAAAAAGACGAAGAACCAACCGCACTTATTGCGAAACGTGATTAAAATAAACAAAGACGGGGCTGAATAAAGCTCCGTTTTTTATTCTTTCTCTCTTGCAGATCTTATTTGAAACGTATCTCTTATTACATTTCATTATAAATAATGCATTTCCATTCTTTTCTCACCGATTCAAAATTTTTTACTATATCGTTACGCAAACGATTAAATTATAAAAAATGAATTGGGATTATATTTTAAGCGTCACCCCACGTTTTATTCACGCCACGCTGATGACGCTTCATCTTGCCTTTTGGGGCATTTTATTGTCGCTAGTGATTGGTGTGATTTGTGCGGTGATTACCACCTACAAAGTCAAATCATTAACTTGGTTAGTAAAAGGCTATATTGAACTTTCTCGTAATACGCCTTTATTAATTCAAGTATTTTTTCTCTATTTTGGGCTGTCTAAAATCGGCCTAAAATTAGATGGGTTTACTTGCGGCATTATCGGCCTGGCATTTTTAGGTGGAAGCTATATGGCAGAAGCCTTTCGTGGTGGTCTGGAAGCAGTATCAAAAGGACAAATTGAATCTGCCTTAAGTATTGGTCTCACCCCTTTTCAAGCTTTTCGCTATGTGATTTTCCCGCAAGCCTTTGCGATTGCTACACCTGCAATCGGAGCAAATTGCTTGTTCTTAATGAAAGAAACCTCAGTGATCAGTGCCGTTGCCGTAGCCGAACTGATGTTTGTAGCGAAAGAAGTCATCGGGCTCGATTACAAAACCAATGAAGCCTTATTTTTATTAGTGGTGTTTTATTTGATCATTCTATTACCGATGTCTCTGTTCATCGGTCATTTAGAACGCCGTACTCGGAGAGCAAAATATGGGGCTTGAGTTATTATTCCAAGGTAGCAACATTGAACGCTTGCTTAACGGTTTATGCGTGACGGCTGAAATTGCGTTCATTTCTGTCTTCTTCGCCTGTATTTTAGGCGTGATTTTTGGCGTAATCATGACGAACAGAAACCCAATTATCAAAGCCATCTGCCGCTTTTATTTAGAATTTGTACGTATTATTCCATTATTAGCCTTACTTTTTCTCGCGTATTTTGGTTTGGCAAAATGGTTTGATATTCACTTAGATGGCATTTCTGTATGTATTTTGGTGTTTATTTTCTGGGGAACAGCAGAAATGGGGGATTTAGTGCGTGGTGCATTAACTTCCATTGAAAAACATCAAGTGGAATCAGCCTACGCTTTAGGTTTAACGCCGTTTCAAACCTTTGTGTATATTTTACTTCCACAAAGTTTAAAACGTGTGACACCAAGTGCGATTAACCTCTTTACCCGCATGGTAAAAACCAGTTCCTTGGCAATGTTAATCGGTGTAGTAGAAGTGATAAAAGTCGGTCAACAAATTATCGAGCATTCATTATTTAGTAATCAATCGGCGGCGCTTTGGATTTACGGTGTCATTTTTAGTTTATACTTTGTGATTTGTTACCTGCTATCCTTATTTTCCCGTTATTTAGAAACCCGTTGGGAAAGTTAATTTTTATTAGGAAAACACATGGCGTTATTAGAAATTAAAAACCTCGTCAAAAATTACGGTGATGTAGAAGCACTCAAATGCATTAATCTTTCTATAGAGAAAGGCGAAGTTGTCGTTATTTTAGGTCCATCGGGTTGTGGTAAAAGTACTTTTTTACGCTGCCTAAATGGATTAGAAGAAATAAAGCGCGGTCAGATTTTGCTGCAAAATGCAGGAGAGTTAGGTAAAGACATTCCTTGGGTCAAAGCACGTCAACGCATTGGGATGGTATTCCAAAGTTATGAACTCTTCGCTCATTTATCAGTGATTGACAATATTTTGCTCGGTCCTTTAAAAGTACAAAAACGCGATCGCGCAGAAGCTGAAAAACAAGCCGATGAGTTACTTAAACGTGTAGGTCTATATGACCGAAAAAATGCCTATCCGCGTGAATTATCAGGTGGGCAAAAACAGCGAATTGCTATTGTGCGTTCACTTTGCATGAACCCTGAAATTATTCTGTTCGATGAAGTCACTGCTGCCCTTGACCCTGAAATGGTACGCGAAGTACTTGATGTGATTTTAGGTCTTGCCAAAGATGGTATGACGATGCTCATCGTTACCCATGAAATGAACTTCGCCCGTCAAGTCGCTAACCGCATTGTGTTTATGGATAAAGGGCAAATCATTGAACAGGCAAAACCGGAAGATTTCTTCACGAATCCAACCACGGATCGTGCGAAAACATTCTTAAATATCTTAAATTATGAACCGAGAGGGACAAACTATGAAGAAAACATTTAAAACATTGACCGCACTTTTAGCCACTGCCACCTTAGCATTTGGCTTAACCGCGTGTAATGATAAAGAGCCCGCTAAAGACGGAGCAAAAACGGTTTCAAGCCTTGAGCAAATACAAAAAGATGGCAAAGTGCGCATTGGTGTATTTAGCGATAAACCACCATTTGGTTATGTGGATGCGCAAGGTAAAAGCCAAGGCTTTGATGTCGAAATTGGTAAAGCGATCGGTAAAGACTTATTAGGTGACGAAAACAAAGTGGAATTTGTTTTAGTGGATGCCGCAAACCGTGCTGAATACTTACTTTCTAAGAAAGTTGATATTATCTTAGCTAACTTTACTGTGACACCAGCTCGTAAAGAAGTGGTAGATTTTGCTAATCCATATATGAAAGTGGCACTCGGTGTCGTTTCAAAAGATGGCTCAGTCATTACTGATCTTGAACAATTAAAAGGAAAAACTTTAATTGTAGATAAAGGTACCACAGCTGATATTTTCTTTACCAAAAACTATCCAGATGTGAAATTATTGAAATTTGAACAAAATACAGAAACCTTTGAAGCCTTACGTGATGGTCGTGGTGATGCATTATCTAACGACAATACCTTCTTATTCGCTTGGGCAAAACAAAATCCAGGTTATACTGTGGGCGTAAAAAACTTTGGCGATCAAGATGTTATTGCACCAGCTGTTCGCAAAGACGCACCTGAATTGTTAAATTGGTTAAATAACGAAATCCAAACCTTAGGCAAAGATGGTCGTTTAAAACAAGCTTACGAAAAAACTTTATTGCCAGTTTATGGTGATACCGTCAGCGAAAGCGATATCGTGGTTGAATATAAATAATTTAACCCCATTCACTTCCCCTGTAATTTCCCCACAGGGGAAGTGAAAAACGCTTTATTTTTGATCGCTCTTTGAAAGATGTGGTGTAAATCTCGCCTTTAATGGCATTCTTTCTTGAATACGTTCACGATTAATCTGTAACGCCGCCTCTGTGGCTTCATAGTCCAACCATAAACTTGGATCATCAGGTAACGTTTCATTCCAAATATACTGCACGTTAAAGCCTCGCGCCTTACATTCCGCATGCAATGCATCATAGCGTTTCTTTAAAAACGCCAATTTATTAAAGAAAAAGCGTACATGCCCTTCACCTAACTTATATTCTGCAGGCTGTCCTTTTAAGTGATATTTACCTTTCGCCACGGCGTTAGGAATGCGGGTTAATTCACGATGCTCCGCTAAAAGATGCTGATCACAAAGCTCCTCAGGTGGAACAAGATTAATTCGAGTCATAAGAGATACCAAATAAAAAGGAACATAGTACGGGGCGTAAAGGTATTTGTCTATCTCATAATAAATACGACTCAAAAGATTAATTATTTTTCTTTGATTTTCACATGAATCAACCTTTGTTAAACTCATTAAAAATATCGCTATTGAAGGAACCCGCATGTCTGTCAAAACATTTGAAAAATTGACCGCACTTTTAGATGAGCATCAAGCACGCTATCGTGTCGTTGAACACCCCACAGCAGGAAAATCAGAAGAAGTGGCTAAAATCCGTGGTACAGAATTAGGGCAAGGGGCAAAAGCGTTAGTATGCAAAGTAAAGGGAAATGGCATAAAACAAGCGGTATTAGTGATATTGCCAGCTGATCAACAATCTGATTTAAGCAAAGTGGCGGCCTATTTAGGTGGCACGAAAGCCTCTCTTGCTAGTCCGGCAGAAGTAGATACCTTAACTGACTGTGTATTTGGTGCAATTCCGCCTTTTAGCTTTCATCCTGATTTGTTTCTAATTGCTGATCCTAGCTTACTGTCTCGTTATGATGAATTGGCATTTAATGCAGGTACGTTAGAACGCTCTATTATTCTCAATACACAAGATTATGCCTCAATCGTTCAGCCCACATTAGTGGATGTAATAAAAACCAAATAGAGAAAAGATTGGTTGTCTTTCATTTGATTGATACAATGCTTCCGTTTTTCTATTAATTGGACATCTCATGAAAAAATATCTTAAAGCATTTATTCTTTTTCCGTTGATTATTCAAATTATTGGCACTGTCGCCTTAACATTCTCGAATAATGATACTGATCAAATTCAGAGCTCGGTGCTTTCTGTCTTTATTGTCGCTGCAGTGCCGACTTTTCTCATTACGCTTTGGGCGGCATTTCACCGTTATGCAAGCTACAACGTGAAAGCTATTGCATTAATTGCAGGATTAATCGGATTTAGTTACACAGTCGTGGCAGGATTCTTTTATGCCACACTCGTTAATGACATGGGATTTGGCGAATGGTTACGCGCAGGAGGATTAGAAATTACCTGCTTAATGGCTGCAGGTTTGGCACTTTATTCTGTTATGGTATTACCGCTCTTGTTACCGAAAGAACGCCCACTATAAGGCGATTTGAGGCGAATATTGAGCAGTTAAATCCACCAAATCTGCTAATGAAATTGACCGCACTTGATTGTTTTCTGGCAAAAGTGCGGTTAAATTTCTAGCTAAAATATCCTGCTCCAACACAAAACATTGCCCTTTGCATTGAGTAAACATTTCCCCATACTTCACAGCTAACAACACGCCATCTTGCCATAAAACCACCGCATCATTTTCCGTGATTTCAGTCAAATAACGTTGAAGGTCTGTCTCAGAATAATGAGCTTGAGAAAAGGTATAAAGCATAATATTCCTTAAAACGTAAACACTTTTTCTGCTTGGCTAAGTTTCTTGATCAACGAAGTGCGGTCAATTTTTTCAGCAGAAATAATGAGTTGTTCTGTTTGCAAATTGTATTGGTCGAGCGAATCGGCACAGACAAAGCGCTGTTCAATATCGTATAAATCTAATAATTTAAAGGTACGAATAAAATCTTTTTGTAACAATAACTCAGGATTTTGCCCATCGAGTAAATTTAATACGCCATCATCGATAAAAAAGACACCAATTTCCTCTTCATCACAAAATGCTGTCGCAGCAAGCAAAGCATCTAAACCTTCACGAGAAATCGCGTTTCCATGCGGTGCGGTACGAAATAAGAATGCTAGCTTCACAATGTCACCACCCGATCCGCTTTTAATGCCATCGCCATAAACTCGCCTAAGCCTGTAATCTCAAAACCTTCTGCAAGATTCGTATGATCCGTATCTTTTGCCGTAAGCGCATCCACTACGCCACGACGTTGTGAAGCCGCCACACATAAATGCAAAGGGATATGATGCTGCGCTGAAAAGGCTTGCCAAGCTTGCGTGAGATTAAATTCATCATTGGCAGGATAAACCAAGCCATTGCCATTACTCACACCGTCTTGGAAAAAGAAAATTTGGCTAATGGCATGCCCTTTTTCGAGTAACGCTTGGGCAAATTGATAGGCAAGAAAAGCCCCTTGTTTTCCATAAACGGGACTTTTCACGGCGAGAACATAGTTCATTATTCTTGCTCTTGTTTGATTTGACGAATATACAAATACACGGTGTGGCGAGAAATCGCGAGGCGATCAGCCACTAAATTGATCGCATCTTTAATATCAAAAATGCCTTTTTCGTAAAGTGAAATCACAATCTGACGGTTCTTATTATTATTCGAAACCGAGCGATCTGCATTCACTTCTTCAATGGTTTTTTCTACCGTTTGTGCCACCAATTCTTCCACTGAACTTGCAAAATTGACGGAAGAGGTTTCATTTTGTTCCTGCGTTGGCATAAAGGCCTGCATAAATTGAGAAACCGGCACATCCAAATTAATATTGATACAAAGTAAACCAATAATGCGTTGTTTGCTATTTCGAATGGCGATAGTCACAGACTTCATCAACACATTGCCCTTCGCACGCGTGAAATAAGGCTTAGACACACTCTCACTTTGCATATTACGCAAGGATTTCAAGGCTAAATCCGTAATCGGTGAACCCACTTGGCGATTGGTATTATGCCCGTTGGCAATACAAATGGCAGAATGCTCAATATCTTCCAAAGAGTGTAATACGATTTCACAATGCTCGCCAATCAACGCGCTCACGCCATCAACTACTGCTTTATAGGAAATCAGAATAGCACGATCTTCATCGGTGAAAGGTTGTCTATCGGTTAGTATCATTTTTCAAATCTGGTAGGGAAAATGACCGCACTTTGGACAAAGTGCGGTTAAATTAAGGCTTATTTTTTAGGATTAACGTCTAATACTTCAACGTCGAAGTAAAGCGTTGCATCAGGTGGAATTGAATCGCCTGCACCTTGTTTGCCATAAGCTAATTCAGGTGGAATCACTAATTCGATTTTACCGCCTTTCTTCACTAACTGAAGGCCTTCAGTCCAACCTTTAATCACTTGGTTTAATTTAAACTCAACCGGTTGACCACGTTCAACAGAGCTATCAAATACTTTACCATCTGGTAATTTACCGGTGTAATGTACTTTCACAGTATCTGTTGCTTTAATCGCATCACCTTTACCTGCTTCAGTGATTTTGTAAAGTAAGCCATCTTTGGTACTTTTCACGCCATCTTTTTTCGAAAATTCAGCGCGGTATTTATCACCTTCTTCTTTTGCGGCTTTCGCTTGTTGTTCTACTTTTGCTTTAGCAGCAGACACTAATTGCTCTTGAATGCCATCTAAGGTCTTTTGAATTTTTTCGTCTTTACGAACATCAACTTTACCTTCTAATGCATCTTTTAAGCCATCTAAAATACGCGCATTGTCGTATTGAATGACTTCTTTTTGAGCATCCACTAAATCTTTTACTTGGTTACCCATTAACGCACCCACAGCATAAGACGCATCACTTGCGCTTGGCGCGGCTTTATCTTCTGCAAAAACAGAACCTGAAACGACCGCACTTACCATAAGTGCAGCAAGAGAAAGCTTTTGAATTTTCAACATTTTGCTTGATCCTTTATAATAGAAACGGAATAGTGAATAGGTTAAATCGGATTGACCAAATTCACAACATTTTTTTAGAAATTAGAGAAATTTTATGCAAAATCAACAAATTTTAGAAGATCGCATCGCTGAACTTGAAATGAAAATTGCTTTTCAAGAACAACTTTTAGACGAACTCAATCAAGCATTAGTTCAACAACAGTTTGATATGGATAAAATTCAACTTCAACTCCGCTATCTCGCCGGTAAATTAAAAGATATGCAACCTTCTAATATTGCTAGCCAAGCAGAAGAAACGCCGCCTCCGCATTATTAAACAACAAACCGCACCTAAAAGTGCGGTCTGTTTTGCTTTCGTTTTTTATTATTGCATACGAGCTTGAATACGTTCTGGCAATCTTAATCCAACGAGAGCAACAAGGACAATTGTCCAGAATAAGGTCACATACACAAGGGCTGAACCCAGTCCTACTCTTTCGCTAAGTGCGGCGGCAATCACAGGAGACACCCCTCCACCGATCGCAGCGAAGTTATAGATGAAACCGATACCTGTGCTTCGCATTTCAGCCGGGAAGAAAGTCGCCATATATTTTGGTACTAAACCGGCAATCCCTAAGTTAGTTGCAAGTAAGAAGAAGAGCAATGCACCAAGGGCTAACACATTATTTTCTGGCAAATAGAATACTGGGAAGAGGAAGAAAAGTGATAACAATAAGCTATATACAAAGGTTTTCTTCTCACCCAATTTATCACCGATAAAGCCTGCAATTAAGGTACCGATGAGGATACCAAAGCCTGCCCAGAACATCAGTGATTTCACATTTTCAGCATAGCCGTTTTCTTTGAGGTAAAGTGGAAGCAAGCCTACTACCAGCCAGTTTACGGAGAAAATTGAATAACAAACTAAGAAAATAATTAAGGTAATTGGTAATTGTTTTTTAGTAAATAGGTCAGTAAGTGGCACTTTATTCACTTTACCCGCAGCTTTCGCTTGCGCCCATTCTTCACTTTCAGGTGCATGGCGACGAACATAGAGTACTAAAGCAACTGGAGCTAAACCAATAAAGAAAGCCATACGCCAACCATAAGTTTGAGATACCCAAGGAATCACTTGAGAGGCAAGAATATTACCAATGGAAAAGCCACTCACTAAGAATGCGCTGGCTTTTGTACGTAAATGTTGTGGCCAGCTTTCAATGGCATAAGAGGAAGAACACGCATATTCACCTGCCATCCCCATACCGATAATCATACGGAAGATGAAAAGCCAAATATAACTGGTGGATAAGCCGCACAAGAATGTGCCAACGGAATACGTGATAATGGAAACAATCATCGCCAAACGACGACCATATTTATCGGCAAAACTACCAAAAATCGCCCCACCTAATGGACGTGCGACGAAGGCCGCAAGTAATAGTGTGGATGTTTCCGTTGTGCTCATGGCGAATTCCTTTTGAATATCCAAAAGCACATAAGTGATAAGCATATAATCGAAGCCATCAAAAACATAACCTAACCAAGCCGCAAATAACGCTTTTTTTTGCGTAGGACTGACTTCTTTATACCATGGTAGTGATGTTGTCATAACAACCTCCTTTCCTTGTATTTGAGAATTTTGTGGTTTAGATCACAGAATTTAAAATCACTGCTAATTTCTGCTTGCATAACCAAAGATAAGACGTATGATGTCTTATGTCAATTGGAGAGAATGAGAGCTGGATCACAAATTCAGAAAATAGATTAGAAAATGAGAACAGAAATGAAAAAAACAAGTAAAAAAGAAGCAAGTCTCGTTTTGCAGGATAAAATCAAATCGCTCATCATTAAACAAAATCTCAAATCTGGCGATTTGATGCCAACAGAAAATGAACTGATTGAACAACTTGGTGTAAGCCGTTCCAGTTTACGTGAAGCCATTAAATCTTTAGAGGCGCTACACATTTTAGACATTCGCCATGGTGTTGGTACCTTTGTGAGTGAATCCTCTCTTGTACCAATGATTCGTGGATTAAGTTTTCACACTCAACTGAATTTGCATAATGATCATAATCAGCTGATTAATATTTTGGATATTCGGGAAATTTTAGAATACGGTTTTGCCCCGATGGTGTTGGGAAAAATTAGCCAAGAACAGACCGTACTTTTGCAAAAATCAGTGGCCAACATGGAAAAAAATGCCCGTGAACAAAAATTTTCCCCTAAAGATGAATACCACATTCATTTAAAACTTTATGAACCATTAAATAACCCATTACTGATTCAATATTTAGATGCGTTTTGGCAAATTTATCAGCAAGTAGAAAAAAGCTTACCACCACCAATACTTTCTCCTGAAAAATTAGCTATGCAACACCGTGAATTAATTGATGCCGTGGAAGCACATGATTTGGTACGGATGCAACGCGCGATCTTGCAATATTTCCAAAGTATTCGCCAACGCTTACAACAAGGAGGGCATGATGCAAACTAATGGATTAAACATCGCCTTAATCGGCTGCGGCTTTTTTGGCGTTCAGTTGGCTTCAGCATTTGATAAAGCCCAAGCAAACTTAATTGCAGTGGCCGATATCAACCCTTCTCTGGCACAAAAACTCGCAGACCAATACGGCAGCCAAGCCTTTTTTAGTGAGGAAGAAATGTTGGCTAAAACTAAACCGGATTTAGTGGTCATTGCCACACCAAACTATGCCCATTATTCCCCCGCTATCTTAGCGTTAAATGCAGGCTGTCATGTCTTTATTGAAACGCCTTTTACCTTAAGCTCTTCTCAAGGCCAACATTTACGCCGTCTTGCTGAAGAAAAAGGTAAAGTCATTTTTGTGGGCCATTTGGAACGTACGTTACCTGGCATGTTAAAAGTCAAAGCGGCTTTAGAACAAGGAAAATTAGGTCGCATTACAGTAGCACGTGCTATGCGTCAGCGTTGGATTGAAAACCTACCAAACAAAGAATGGTGGAAATTAGATGCCAATCTTACGGGTGGTGAGCTTTTCCACCTCATTCATGAACTGGATTTACTCTGTTGGTTATTAGGCGATATTGAGGCGGTCTTTGCTCAAGCCGCTAATCAAGCGCATCACGATACGCCAGACAGCCGTGATGTGTTGCAACTGTTACTACGTTTTGAAAATGGCGTGTTAGGTTCGCTCGAAATGGGTACCGCTTATCGATTACACCAATGGGGCATTCAAATTCATGGTGAAAACGGTGTGATTGAAGTCAATTTCTTTACCTCAAGTGTCACATTTAATTATCTAGATGGAAAAATAGAACACGTTGATTTATTTGATGAATTTGAGGCTGATTTATCTTTACGCGAAAGTGCAAAAGGCACTCAGCAATATAATGTCACCCACGCACCCTGCCAACTTTGGTTAAGCCGAGCGGCTGAAATCGAAGTGCAAAGCGTGGTAGAGCACTTAACGCAAGGAAAAACCAGCCCATTAAGTCTATGTTTAACTGAAGCCATCGAAGTTGCAGAAGCAGCGAAGCAATCCATGGTAACGGAAAAACAAATCTCAGTGAAAAAATAAGGAGTTTATTATGATGCGATATGGTGTTGTTGGCGTTGGCTATTTTGGTGCAGATTTAGCCCGTTTCATGAATGAATTTGATGATGCACAAATTACCGTAGTATATGACCCTGAAAATGGTGAAACCATTGCTCAAGAATTACAATGCGTAGCGGCAAAATCTCTTGAAGAATTAGTCACTTCACCTGATGTGGATTGCGTAATTGTCGCCACCCCAAACTACTTACACAAAGAACCGGTCATCCTTGCAGCAAAAAACAAAAAACATGTTTTCTGTGAAAAACCTATTGCCTTAAGTTATCAAGACTGTGATGACATGGTGCGTGCTTGCGAAGAAAATGGCGTCACTTTTATGGCTGGTCATGTGATGAACTTCTTTAACGGTGTTCACCATGCCAAAGAATTAATCAATCAAGGTGTGATTGGTAAAGTGCTTTATTGTCATACTGCACGTAATGGCTGGGAAGAACAACAACCAACCATTTCATGGAAAAAAATCCGTGAAAAATCTGGCGGTCACTTATACCACCATATTCACGAATTAGACTGCGTACAATTCATTATGGGTGGTATGCCAAAAACCGTTACCATGGCAGCTGCCAATGTTGCCCACAAAGGCGAAAAATTCGGGGATGAAGATGATATGATTTTTGTCACCATGGAATATGATGACAATCGCTTCGCTGTTCTCGAATGGGGTTCGGCTTTCCGTTGGGGGGAACATTATGTATTAATTCAAGGGGAAAAAGGTGCGATCAAACTGGATATGTACAATACCAAAGGCACCCTTCGTGTGGATGGAAAAGACACTTATTTCCTCATTCACGAAACCCAAGAAGAAGATGATGACCGTACCCGTATTTACAACAGCACAGAAATGGACGGCGCGATTCAATACGGTAAACCGGGCAAACGCACACCACTCTGGTTGAGTTCTATCATGAAAAAAGAAATGCGTTATTTAAACGACATTCTGCATGGTATGGAACCAACTGAGGAATTTGTAAAATTACTCACCGGTGAAGCAGCCCGAGCTGCCATCGCCACTGCCGATGCGTGTACCCGTTCTCGTTACGAAAACCGCAAAGTTGATTTATCAGAAATCATCGGTAAATAAAAACAATGTAAAAAAACAACCGCACTTTGGTTGAAAAATCAAAGTGCGGTTGTTTTTTACATATTTTTGAAGAAACTTACGGTGATAACCGCTCTATTTCCCATTTTCCATCATTGAATAAATAACAAATTCGGTCATGCAGTCTACTTGGGCGACCTTGCCAGAATTCGATACGATCAGGAATCACAAGATAACCGCCCCAATGTGGTGGGCGTGGGACGTTTAATGGGTGTTTTGCTGCAATCAGAGCAGCTTTTGCTAATAAAGATTTGTGGCTAGAAATGACCGCACTTTGCTCGCTGGCCCAAGCGCCAATTCGGCTGGTGTAAGGGCGAGTCGCAAAATATTCATCTGATTGTTCAGGCGAGATTTTTTCGGCTTTGCCCTCAATACGCACAGAACGTTCTAATTCAGGCCAAAAGAATGTCAGGGCAACGAAAGGATTATGTTCTATGGCACGACCTTTTCGGCTGTGATAATTCGTGAAAAAGACAAAGCCTTGTTCGTTCACTTCTTTTAACAGTACCATTCGACTTGTTGGACGACCGTCTTCATTGACCGTCGCAACATTAACACCTGTCGGCTCATTGACTTTAGCCGTAATCGCTTCGTTGAGCCATTTTTCAAATTGTTTTATTGGATTGGGATCGCAATCATGCTGAGAAAGCGCCTGTTTGCAATAATCCTCACGAATATCATGTAAGTCCATTTTCTTTCTCCTTTTGCTTGAAAACAAAAAGCCCTTGCAACTGCAAGGGCTAGTATAGTCCGTTAATTATTTACTATCAACACTCACGCCATAAAACGCATCGTAGCCGAATGGGCTTTGTACGTAACCTTTTACGCGAGGGCTAAGTGGTGCAAAACCAACTGAGTGTGCAACTGGAATCCATGGCGCTTGCTCATGGAAAATCACTTGTGCTTTTTTATAAAGTGCCGCACGCTCATCTTTATTGGTTAAGCCAATCGCTTTATCTAATAAGGCATCAAATTCTGCATTTTTGAAACGAGCAAAGTTTGAGTTGCCAGCGTTAGCACTTGCAAGTAACGGAGAAAGGAAGTTATCCGGATCACCGTTATCGCCTGACCAACCAAAGATACCCGCCGTTAATTCACCTGCTTTAGCACGTTTTTGATAGTCAGCCCATTCAAACGTGACTGGATTTGCTTTTACGCCCACTTTCGCCCAGTCTGCCATCACAAGTTCAGCCATACGTTTTGGATTTGGGTTAGACGCACGTACCACCGGTTGAATCCAGAAGTCCGTTTCAAAACCGTTTGGATAACCTGCTTCTGCTAAAAGCTGTTTCGCTTTCTCTGGATCATACGGATAATCTTGGATTTCATCGTTATAACTCCAAATTGTTGGCGGTAGTGGGTTTTTCGCTGCAGTGCCCGCACCTTGATAAACCGCTTCAATAATTGCTTTTTTGTCCACCGCATAGTTCAATGCTTGGCGCACTTTCACGTTATCAAATGGCGCTTTCTCTGTATTGAATGCGATATATGCCACGTTCAAACCTTTTTGTTCCAAAAGTTGTACTTTCGGATCAGTTTTCATCTTGGCTAAATCCGCCACGTTCGGGAAGAGAATTAAATCACAAGAACCCGCTTGTAACTTCGCATAACGCGTCGTCGCATCTGGTACGATACTGATCACTAAACGATCAAGCGGTGTACGACCTTTCCAATAGGTTTCATTCGCTACGTATTGTGCCGCTTGGTCAGTTTTGTAATCCACAAAAATAAACGGACCTGTACCCACTGGTTTGTTATCAATCGTTTCTGGTTTACCCGCTTTCAGCATCGCATCTGCATATTCAGCGGAATAAATAGAGATAAAGTCCATTCCCAAGCTTGCTAAGAAAGTCGCATCTTTTTTATTCAAGGTGATACGAACGGTGTTGTCATCCACTTTCTCAACTGATTTTAATAAATCTGGGAATTTCATCGCTTTGAAATATGGATAAGTCCCTTTCGATACGTTGTGATAAGGGTGGTTAGGATCTAACTGACGTTGGAAAGAAAAGATCACATCATCCGCATTAAAATCACGTGTTGGCGTAAATTCTTTTGTCGTATGGAACTTCACTCCTTTACGTAAATGGAACGTATAAGTTAAACCATCGTCACTGATGTCCCAGCTTTCAGCCAAGGCTGGCTCAAGGTCAGTTGAACCTTTTTTAAATTCAACCAAACGGTTATACACTTGTTGTGAACTCGCATTGTAGGATGTGCCTTCCATTACCAATGCCGGGCTAAAGCCAAGTGGTGCTTTTGCCGTACAGTACACAAACGTGTTATTGCCCGAAGGTTTTGCTGTTTCTGCTTTCGTACTTTCTTTTGCAGCAGAACCAGATTGATCACAAGCCGCTAAAAACAAACTCGCTGCAATAAGAGTTAAGGTCGCTTTTAATTTCATTAGTTGTCCTTCTTTAATCGGGTCAGATACCCAAATATGAATATAAAATTTTACTTAAGATATAAGCAAATCAAACTTTTACGAAATAAGAAAAAGATCTTTCTTATAACAAATTAAACTAAGGTATTCAATATCATCGTTTTTTCCGCAAATGATCCCCGTCTGTTTTGTGCAAATAGCTCAATATCCAAACTAATGCGATCGCAAAAACAGAAGTGGTCAGAAACGTGTAACTGAAAGCATGTTGTAATGCTTCACCTTCGTTACCAATGAATTGACGGTATAACGTTAAAATAATAGATGCTACGGCGATACCAAAACCAATACCCACTTGTTGCACAATGCTCAATACCGTCGAGCCTACACCGCCTTGTTCCTGTGATAGATCCCCGACTGTGAGTGTATTAATTGAGGTAAAAATCATCGACATACAGGCACCGTACCACATCAGATTACATATAATCCATATCGTTGATGATGAGGAATCAAGCCATGACATAGAAACCGTTGAGCCAGCCATTAAAACTGACGATAAAATTAATGTCGTTTTATAACCTAGCCTATTTAAAATACGCCCAATAAAGCGTTTAAATACGACGGACATTAGCGCAATAGGTGCAAGCAACCAGCCTGACACTTCAGCTGAATAACCAAAGGAAAGTTGGAACATTAATGGCAATAAGAATGGCACAGCCGAACCGGAAAGACGGATAAAAATATTGGCTGTAATGCCTAATCGGAATGTTCTTGTATTGAAAAGAGATAACGGCAAAATGGCACGATCATTACCCTTCGCATAAAAATAATAAGCCATCAATAATGCCATGCCAATCGCTAATGCACTGTACGTGGTTATGCGATCACTATGACTTTCACCGAGTAAATCAAGCCCGAGCGTTAAACCCACTAAACCAAATGCAAAGAGTAAAAAGCCCGTCCAGTCTAACTTAGACGCATTACCCTTATGATTTCCCATCACTTTAGCCGCCGTCCAAAAGCCTAACATACCAATAGGAATATTGATTAAGAAAATCCAATGCCATGAGGTATGCACCACAAGCCAACCACCTAAAATCGGGCCAAGAATCGGACCAATGAGTCCTGCTGTCGCCATTAAATTCCAGGCATTAATTAATTGATTTTTCGGTACGGTTTGAATAATCGCAAGGCGAGCGACAGGCATCATAAATGCCCCGCCAATACCTTGGATAATTCGTGCGAGCACAAGGGTTTCAAGAGAGATTGACATCGCACAAGCTACCGAGCCGAATACAAAGGTAAAAACAGCAGAACGGAAAACAGTGAGCGTACCGAATTTCGCTGCCGCCCAAGCAGTTAAAGGAATAAATAAAGCAACCGCAAGAGAATAGGCGATAATCGCCATTTGCATTTCAAAGACAGGGGTTTGAAGATCTGTTGCAATAGTTGGTAAGGCAGTATTTAAAATAGTCGCATCCAAGCTTTGCATAAACAAAGCCATGGAGGCCACCCAAGCCAGCCCTTTATAGTGCTGACGTTCTATTACTGCGTCTTTTTCCACCATTGATAAATAAACTCAACGATCTGTTCAATGTGATTAATATCTAATAAAGTGTGGTCAGTTTCAAGAGAATAATTCGTTGCTAAAGCCAACACGTTTTCATCTAATTCCGGCAAAGGTTTTATCATCTCTTGTCGATGCAACAGAATCTTTGGAATAGGTTCTTGTTTAAAGCCTTCCACCAAAACCAAATCTGTTAAATGACGATCAAATTGTTGGCTTAAATAGGCTAATGAAACCGGCTCTTGAGGCGTTTCTGTCATTAATGCCCAACGAGTATCACATGCCATAATAACTTGTGCAGAACCCGCCTCTTTCATTCGCCAACTATCTTTGCCCTCTTTATCCACCTGAGCGTTGTGATGGCTGTGTTTAATCACTGAAACATGTAGGCCTTTTTTAATTAATTGAGGAAGCAATTTTTCCAGCAATGTGGTTTTGCCACTACCGCTGTAACCCGTAATACCAAGAAGAGGAAGGGGATTATTCATTGTAAAAACCTTAAGAAAAATGACCGCACTTGATAAAACAAAACCCCGCAGGACGGGGTTTAGCTATCAAAATCCATTAGGTGAAGAAAGTATAGCAAGGGGAAACAAAATAGCAACTTTCTTACGTCTACTGAATTATTTTAGGAATGTCACGCCTTGTACAATTTGCTTAGCCGTAGCGATTGGAAGCTGACCAATAAACGTAATTTCTTTATCACCTATTACTTTACTATAAATCGTGTAAGCGCCCTGTCTCCACGTATTTTCTTTTGCTGCAATACGATCTGCTTTATTAACATATAATGTAAAAGTAAAAAGCCCATCACTAAATAACGCATTTTCAATCACTTCTTCATTCATAGAATCTTGATTCTGACTCACCAACTCAAATCCTTGTGGTAACCAATCAGGTTTCCAATTTATTCTAAAGGATGATTCCTGCTTACTTTCATGTAAAAACGGAGGAGTGGAAACTTTATTAAGGTAATCGGTTAAACCACGTAAACGATTATCAATATACAAGGTGACAACACGAAATTGATCTAGTAAATTTCCTTCTCTATCCAACATATCTGCACGTAATAATAATCCATTATCTTCATCTAAAAAAACAAGATATTGATAGCGAAAATCATCTTTAGGCACAATACGAATTGTATCGACAAATCGGCCTGCAATTCGGTCTTTTCCAAGCTTAATAAAATCATAATACTGATTGAGTTTATTAAAATCAGTACGAATAACGGCAGGAAGCGCATCAACAATATATCCACTATTAATCGTAAACGCTTGGGAGCCAGGTTGAAAATAGCTAACTAAATTATCCCGTTGGATAATTTCTTGCTGTTCCCCATCGAGAGTGACTAGCTGAGCATAGACTTTTTGCTCTTGTTTAATATGACGATAACGAAACGAATCCATATTGGTTGGCGATGTTTGTACAAAAGCAACTTCATAATTTAAATCGCTCATAGCTTGTGACATCTTATTTAATGCCTGAAGAGAATCTTCAGCTAATACCGCAAAAGGCAATAAGCATAAGCTCAAAAGAGTCGTCAATTGAGAAGACATTTTCTTCATAAATAAACCTATCCATAAAAAAATTCACCACGCCTAAGGTGGTGAATTCAATTCATTGCAACAACTATTTAGCTTGATTACTACCTACATTTAAACTATCTGCATGAATGCGACGCTGTAATTCATAGTTTTGTAACATCGTACCAATACGGCGATTTTTTTGCTCAACCTGTTCCGAAGTCGCTACATCTTTGGTCGGAGCGTTGTAACTTACTTCTTGAACAGAATTGTTAAATGGTAAGGTTTGTAAAACTGGGTTTTCAGGTGTAACCGAGGTGCTTTTTGCATTGAATGATTGCACACCTACTACTGCCACTAAACACACGCCTGCCGCCACAGCAATTTGTGTCATTGGTGCAAAGAATGCTTTTAATTTTTGCACAAATGGTAAGCTGTCTGCTTCTTCTGGTGTTGGTTGAGAGACAGTAATCTCTACGTGTTTTACTTCTTCTAATTCAATTAAGTCCGCCATTTTCGCCGTAAAATCAGCACCTAATAACACTGGTGACTCTTTACGCATAACCGATCTTACTGTGTGATATGCCGCCCAAGATTTTTGTGAATCTTTATCCTGACAGAGTTGTTCCGTCAACTCGGCACTGACTTCTTCTCCATCCATGTAGGCTGAAAGTAACTCTTTTTGCATTTTATAAACTCCGACTTTATTTTAACGTTGCATAAGCGGTTGTATTTTGTTCTCAATCACTTCCCGAGCGCGGAAAATGCGAGAACGTACAGTGCCTACTGGGCAATCCATTATTTCTGCGATTTCTTCGTAACTTAACCCTTCAAGCTCGCGCAAGGTAATCGCAGTTCTTAAATCTTCTGGCAAACTGTGAATAGTATCAAACACCACTTTTTCTAATTCGCTAGATAACATTTCGTTTTCAGGGGTATCTACATCACGTAGATGAGTTCCCACATCGTAGCTTTCGGCATCTTCCGCCAAAATATCTTCTCTCGGTGGACGGCGCCCCTGTGCCGTTAAGTAATTCTTTGCCGTATTAACGGCAATTCGATATAGCCAAGTGTAGAATGCACTATCGCCCCGAAAGGATTCAATGGAACGATAGGCCTTAATAAAGGATTCTTGTACAACATCTGGAATGTCGTTATGAGAAATGTAGCGGGTTAAAAGTCCGGCTACTTTGTTTTGATAACGAGAAACCAATAAATTAAAGGCTTTTTTATCGCCTTGCTGCACTCTTTCTACCAAAGCCTGATCTGTTAGCTGTTCAGCCATATATCTCCTATGCTACGTCTAACACGCCTTCATATATTCAAGACAGCAAGCTATTGTTGCTTTATCAGACAGAGTTAAAATTGAAAAGTTCCTTATGTATAAAAATTTCAAAAAATTAACGGACATTCGTTTTCTGCACATCTTGGATATATTCAACCATCGCTTGCACTTCAGCATCGTCTGATTGACTGCCATTAAAAAACCACGAAAAAAGTTGTAAATCCGTGGCGGCAAGTAAACGAATAAAAATATCTTTTTTGTCGTCAGTCAGTTGGTCAAAATGCGCTTTATAAAAAGGCATGATGATTTTATCCAGCTCAAGCATACCTCGACGACAATCCCATTCAATGCGGAGTTTATTGTATTTATCCATAATTTCTCCCTAAATCATTGTAATTATACTTGATAAATGAAAAGTGCGGTTACAGATTACCGCACTTTTTAATCAACGAATCTATTATTCTGTCGCCTTCGGCTTAATCACCGCATAAACCACACCGGTTAATAATGCCCCCGTTGCAATTGCACCTAGGTAGAGTAATGGTTCAGAGACAAATGGAATCACAAATAAACCACCATGTGGTGCTTGCAGAGAAATATTCAATGCCATTGAAATCGCACCCGCAGTTGCACCACCGATCACCGAGCTAATAATCACACGCAATGGATCGGCAGCTACAAACGGTAATGCCCCTTCAGAGATAAAACATAAGCCTAAGACAAAAGAGGCTTTACCTGCATCACGTTGATTACTGGTAAATTTACTGCGAGCAATCCAAGTGGCAATCGCCATACCAATTGGCGGCACCATACCGGCTGCCATGGCGGTTGCCATTGGTGTGTGAACTTGAGAAGCTAACATTCCCACGGAGAACGTATAAGCCGCTTTATTTACTGGACCGCCCATATCAATACACATCATGGTACCGATAATCGCGCCTAACACCATCGCATTGACTTCCCCCATGGATTTTAACCAATCGCTTAAGGTGGTCATAATTTGTGAAACCGGTGGGTTAATCACATAAATCATGGCGAGGCCAACAATCAAGGTACCAAAGAGCGGGAGAATTAGAATCGGTTTTAAGGAAGTTAAACTTGCCGGCAATTTAATGGTTGCATTTAATCCTTTCACCACATAACCCGCTAAGAAACCGGCGATAATCCCACCTAAAATCCCGGCGCCCGCCGTGGTGGCTAACATACCGCCAATAAGACCTACTGCAAGCCCCGGACGGTCTGCGATAGAAAAGGCCACATAGCCGGCAAATACCGCAATCATCAAGTGGAATGCTGCGCCACCGCCAATATCCATTAAGGCTTTTGGAATACCATGAAAAATTGTTTCATCTTTGAAGGCTTCGATACCAAACATGAAGGAAATCGCAATTAATAGGCCACCGGCAACCACCAATGGCAACATGTGCGATACACCTGTCATCAAATGTTTATAGACACCTTTTTTCTCACCACTTTCTTCAGATTTTGCAGAAGATTTTGCTGTGCCACCTTCGTAAATTTTCGCTTCTTTAAATGCCTTATCGAATTCCTGTGCCGTTTTCTTTAAAGCCAAACCCGTTGATGTACGATACATCGGTTTACCTTGGAATTTATCTAACGGCACATCAATATCGGCCGCAACAAAGACTAAATCTGCTGCAGCAACTTCTTCAGGGGTAATTTCATTACCTGCGCCCACTTGGCCACGGGTTTCTACTTTGACCTGCCAACCTTGTTTTTTTGCATAGGTTTCAATGGCTTCAGCAGACATAAAGGTGTGTGCCACACCCGTTGGGCAAGCTGTAACCGCAACAATATTTTTGACGCCAGAAACGCCGCCAAATCCAACCGCACTTTGAGCCGGTTGAACATAGTCCACTGCTTGATTGAGTGCATTCGTCAGCGTTGCCTCAGGTGAAGCAATCGCCGTGTCTTCATTAGCTAAAAAGACTTTTTTGCCCACAAGTTCAGCAGCGTTTGGCAAACTGGATCCGAAAGCAATCACTAAATCTGCCTCTTTGGCTTGTTCAACCAGAGTATGATCGGCTTTTTTCGCTGCAACGCTCAATGCTTGGCGAAGTAAATAGGCTTTTGCCGCACCCATTTGCGGAGATTGAGTTAAAAACAAATTCATTACATTATCCTTCAATCACAGAAATTTTGACATTCGCCAGAATTGGCTCAAGCAAGGCGATATCGCTCACGCCCACATTACTTTGTGAAACGGCAAAAGCGGAAACGGCACTTGCAAACGCTAAGGTTTCCGCTTGAGACAAGCCTTTTTCAATACCGTAAATTAAGCCTGCCACCATAGAATCGCCTGCGCCTACAGTGCTCACCACATTTTCACATTTAGATGGTTGAGCTTGAATCACAGCTTGATCACTCAGCCATAAAGAACCGTTCGCTCCCATCGAAATAATGACGTTAGCAATGCCTTCTGCTTTAAGTTTTTTTGCCGCCGCAATAATTTCATCAAGAGAATTTAACGGATGACCAATCCACGCTTCCAATTCGCGATGATTTGGTTTCACCAACCAAGGATACGCTTTCAAACCAGCCGTGAGTGCGGCATTACTGCTATCTAATACGACTTTCACACCAGCTTGATGCAACTGATTAAGCCAATCCGCGAACAATTCAGGACTCACACCACGCGGTAAGCTGCCGCAGACTGCAACGATGTCAAAATTTTGGCAGTACGCTAATGAATCTGCTGTAAATTGCTGCCAAGCTTCTGGAGTGATTTGATAACCTAAGAAATTTAAATCTGTTACATCCGCTTCAGTTTCAGTAATCTTTACATTAATACGAGTTTTGCCCGCAACACGATGAAATTTGTCTTCCAATCCCTGTTTTTTAAATAAGGTTTCAAAATCACCGACGTTGTCTTCCCCTAAGAAGCCACCAACGGCCACCTCTACGCCCAAATCTTTTAATACCTTAGCGACATTGATGCCTTTGCCTGCAGGGAAAATACCGAGCGTTTCAACGGTATTCACTTCGCCGATTTCAATACGCGGCAAACGCCCAACTAAATCATAAGCAGCGTTTAAGGTAATTGTTGCTACTTTTGCCATCACTTACCCCCGACCTTCACCTAAACCACTTTCAATCACTGCACCAATACCCTCAATCGCTTGCTGAGCTTCTTCACCGCTCGCGACGAAACGTAGGCGATGACCTTTCACAACACCAAGTGCCACAATTTTCATCAAACTTTTTGCACTGACTAATTGGGTATCACGATCTAAGTTTTGTACCGCAACCGACGCATTATATTTTTTCACTTCATTAACGAGCACGGCACTTGGACGAGCGTGTAAACCGTGTTCATTACGAATCATAAATACCGCTTCAATGGCATCGGCTGGTAAGCCCGTGTTTTCTTCGTGGATTTGTGGTGCATGCTCGCGGCTTACTTCAATGGTATCCGGTTCAGCCGGTGGTACAGCAGATACGCTTTCGCCAAGTCCACTCGCAATGATCTTACCTAAGGCTTCAATAGCTTGTTTCGCATCATCCCCTTCCGCAACAAAACGTAAACGATGAGCTTGAGTCACACCTAATGCCACAATTTTCATCAAGCTTTTTGCACTAACTGGTGCGGTTTCTCGAGTAAGATTTTGTACCGTGATCTTGGATGTGAATTTTTTCACCTCATTGACGAGCACCGCACTTGGGCGAGCGTGCAAACCATGTTCATTACGAACAGTAAAGGTACCAATCACTGCACCTGTCGCAATTTGGTCTTCAGATTGAGCAGCAGCTGTAACAGGCACTTTACCGCCATTAAGTGCGGTCAAAATTTGCTGCACATTACCACTTAATAAAATATTTTGGACTTCATCATTCAATAAACGCGCTAATGTCTCATTGATTTGGTCACTGACAGCCGAAATCGTCAACACGCCTTTCACCGCTTTGCCATTATGATTAAAAATGGTTTTCGCACGACTGAATGCCAAGGCATTTTTCACATTACCTGAGACGGCATCTGTTACCCATAAACCTTTACCAAGTGGCAAAGCAGAATTGGATATCACTTCAGAAACAAAGCTATTTTCAACCGCACTTTGCTGTTGTAATTTACCTGCATTGATGGCGGTAAGAGTGAGCAAACTTTGTGTTTCAATATCTAAACTTAATGTTTCGTCAGTCATGCTAAAAGAATCACTTTCACCCAACAAAATCGCACGGAATTTTTCAACATCTGTTAATGTCGCTAATTGAGCTGCGGTGTCCTCACCACCTAAAACATGTGTTAATTGACGAAGTAGAGCAAGATGCTCATCAGAACGGGCAGCAATACCGATCACAACATAGACAATATTGCCCTCACCCCACTCAATACCTTGTGGAAATTGGAAAACTTGTACACCGGTTTTTGTCACCATTGAACGGGTTTCTAATGTACCGTGTGGAATCGCAATTCCATTACCTAAAAAAGTAGACGTTTGTTGTTCTCGTCCAAGCATACCTTGCAAATAGCCTTGTTCAACATTGCCAGCTTGCTCTAATGCACTCGCGGCCATTTCAATAGCTTGCTGCTTATTTGTTGCCGTAGCATTTAAATGAATGTTGCTTTCCGAAAGTTCTAACATTCTTGCTCCTTCACATTGATAATTTTCAAAAAAGAAAAACTGCTGATGAGATCGCTCATCAGCAGCTCAAATAAATTATTGGCTAGTACAGGCTTTAAGTAACATTTCGCTACCTTGAGAAATATAGACGTCATTCTCACCTCGCTCTTTGCCATTTTGCAAATCTCGCATTGCATCGTAAATTCCTTGTGTCACACTCAGTGAATCCACTTTTTGCCAACAATTTGCACTTAAACGACTGAAATTAGCTTGCAATGCCTCTGCATGTAGCACACCGCTATAGTAAGCATACACATCTGATTCATGACCACCCGTATAAAGTTTCTCTTGAATTTGTTTAATTGGCACAACGATACGACCGAGATACCAATCATTTGCACCACTTGCAAAATTATCCACAAAGAAATGTTTCGTTACACGACCTTTATACGTTGCTACAGTCGCTTCATAAGAAGCTGCATAAGATTTTTGGTCAATTTTATCTTTATCTAAATCAATAACCTTCTTGTCTTTGCCTATAAACGGAATGTTAGAGGTCATATCTGAAATCGAAGAACAACCTGCTAGCATTACTGCCACAAAGAATACCGAGATTTTTTTAAACATTAAATTTTCCTTATTTATAGGCGATTAAAACCGCCGCTAATTATACTTAGAATGAGGGATTACGCAAGGTAGCACCTAGCACTATACAGATTCTTTAGTCATGCCATTATCTTTGATAATAGAAACTAGAATTTGATCAATTTTAAAATTTTCGGTATCGATGACTTCAAATTTATATTTATCGTATACGACAAAATCGGTTTTTTTGGGGATTTTGCGTAACATATACATCATAAATCCACTGATAGTTTCATAATTTTCTTCATCAGGAAAAGATTCAATATCCAAGACACGCATCACATCTTCAAGCGGTGTTGCCCCATCAATTAGCCAAGAGTTTTCATCTCTGCTCACAATTTGTTCTTCTTCGTTAGAAACCAATTCGCCCATTACAATGCTCATCACATCGTTTAAGGTAATTAAACCTACGACAAGTGCATACTCATTGACGATAATCGCAAAATCTTCACCTGTAGATTTAAATAATTCCAATACTTCATATAATGACAGCGTATCCGGAATGAATAACGCTTTTCGTAATAAACGGTTATCCGTTAAATCCACGACTTCCTGTTGAAGATAGAGCGTCAACAAAGTATGTGATTCTACATAACCTAAAATTTTGTCCAAACCATTATCACAGATCACTAATTTAGAATGAGAATCTGCTGATAAAGTATTCAAGACTTCTTGACGAGTAAAAGTGCGGTCTAAAAACACAATATTTTCACGGGTCGTCATGGTTGAAGACACGGTTCGCTCTTGCATCTCAAAGATATTTTCAATTAAATAATGCTCTTGTGTTTTTAACACGCCTGCTTCTGCACCAGCTTCCACTATCGCGACAATATCTTCGGATGTCATATTATCTTCACGCGTAGTGGAAACTCTCATAAAACGAAATAAGACATTAGAAATACCGTCAAAAAACCATACAATAGGTTTTAAGAAAAAAATAAAGGCTTGCATAATGCCCACTGTCCGAAGCGCCACAGTTTCAGGGTTAATTAGCGCAAGGCGCTTCGGAATTAAATCAGCTAATAAAATAAATGTCGTGGTGACAATAAAAAAGGCAATCCATGATGAAGCCGGCTCAACCCACTCTGCCTTGGTATATTCATACAAAAAGTTTTGTAAATGAAGACTGATCGTCGCCTCACCAATCACACCACCAAGTACAGCGACCATATTTAACCCAATTTGCACTACCGTAATAAAACGGCCTGGATGCTCTTGTAGCTGTAAAACCTTTGCAGCATTGATATTGCCTTCATTTGCTAAAGTTTGTAATTTAATGCGTCTTGCCCCTGCAAGAGAAATCTCTGCTGATGACATAATTGCACTAATAATAATTAACACGATTAAAATAAAAATCGCGGCGGATAAACTCATAATATTCTCTTTATTGATTTAAAAGAGTGGTCAATATACCACCTGTTTTTGATTCGAAATGTATTTAGGGCGCAACCTGCGCCCTGATAATTGATAGGTCTAGTTTTCGCTGTCAAACCAGCCACGCACAAATTGTACGGAAAGGAAAAGGGTAACTAATAAGAAAGCATAGAATACCCAAGATAAAATTGGATAGCTTGGTGTAATATCTCCACTAATTTCTTTCACCGAAACCGCGTTGCGATATTCATCAAACATCGTCATACGCCAACCGTAATACTTGATTTGTACCAATTTGTTTTCATTACCCAAAGCTTGTACTTGAGCCTGCAAGTTGGCAGAACCAAATTTAAAATAGAATGGGAAACCCCAACGAGTATCTTCATTACGATACACCATGATTTTGCCATCATCATTTTGTGTATTAATAAAATACACATCGCGCGTTGGGCCATCCGCTGGATTTACCTTAGTAATCGGACCATCTTTATCGACACGTTTGACCTCAACCCCAGTGACTCGAGTAACATCATAGTGGGGAAAAACATAGTTTACTACCGCAAACATCACACCATGAAAACTAAACACGACTAAAAATAAAAAATACTTTAAAAATTTCCGCATAAGACTCCCTTATTTATAACGAAGATTTATTGTACATTAATTTTAAACAAACGCTCGAAGTTTTGTGTACTAATTTGCGCAAATTCTTCTGCTGATAGCCCTTTTAACGCTGCCACATACTCACACACTTCACGTGTATAGGCAGGTTGGTTCTCTTTGCCACGATAAGGCACGGGTGCTAAGTAAGGTGAATCGGTTTCAACTAACAAACGATCTGCCGGAACATAACGAATGGCTTCACGAATACTTTCCGCATTTTTAAAGGTAATAATGCCAGAACAGGAGATGTAAAAACCTAGATCAAGTGCCTTTTTCGCAAAATCCAAGGTTTCCGTAAAACAATGAATTAATCCACCGCACTTTTCAGCATGATGCTCACGCAACATGGCAATGGTATCTTCTGGCGCTGAACGAGTATGAATAATCACGGGTTTATCCACTTCATTAGCAATTCTGATTTGATCCGCAAAAACCATTTGCTGCAATGCCTTATTATCTGCACTGTAATAATAATCCAAACCAATTTCGCCAATTGCAATCACTTTTTTATCTTGGGATAAACGTAATAAACGCTCGGCATCGTAAGGTTCTTCTTCAAGATCTAATGGATGCACGCCGCAAGCTAAAGACACATTCGGAAATTTGGCTAATTCAGGATACGCTTTTTCAAAACGGCTTAATGTTACGCCAATGGCGAGTAAATGCTTCACATCTCGTGCGTGGGCTTTGGCCACCACATCAGCAATATCTTTGTGTAAATTTTCATAATCCAATGCATCTAAATGGCAATGGGAATCTACGATAAACATAATTTATTTAGTCCTTAAATACGTCAGTAATTAATTTTGTTAAACCATCCAATAACATTAATTCAATATTAACGCCATTAATAGTGAGTAAATCCGATCTTACTTTGTGCATAATTTTATTTGCAGTTAATAATTCAAGGATCGTTTGCTCATCTGCAAATTGCGTTACACCTGTTTTAAGATCGAGTGTTTGCCAGCCACTTTGTATTTCGAGTTTGTATTTAATGGCATCGCTTAAAAACGCTAAAATCCAATCCACTTGCTGTAAAGTGCGTTCTTTTTCAAAGAAAGGCAAAATTTCCAAAGGCGAACGACGACGATAAAACAGCCAAAATTGACGTAGGAAATTCTTCCGTTGTTCAATTAGTCCTTGCTGAAGTGTGTCTAATGCTAACAGTGGACGCCCCAAATTCATCGCAAGTGCGGTTAATAATTCTGATGTTTCTGCCTGAAATTGAGAAGAAAGCCAAGTTAAGGCTTCCGCTTCCGTTGGCAAACTCACATTCCACACTTGGCAACGGCTGTAAATAGTTGCTAATAATGAAGAGGAAGGCTCTGTTTGCAACAAGAAATACGTGTTCGGACGTGGCTCTTCTAAGGTTTTAAGCAATGCATTCGCTGCCGCTTCCGTAAGACGTTCTGCCTCTTGAATATATACTAATTTATTGCCGTTTTGTTGCGCATGTTGGCTGACAATCTCATTAATCGCCCGTACCTGATCAACCCCAATGTCTTTGCCTTCTTGAGAGGCTAAAACATGAAAATCAGGGTGACTGTGCGCTGCTATTAAATGGCAAGCATGGCAATGGCCACAAGGTGCATTACCTGGCGTTTGACACATAATGCGTTTTGTTAAAGCCTCAAACAAACCTTCAGCACCGAGACCTTGATCAGCTTTAATCAATAGTGCATGATGCCCCAAACCTTCGCTAAAAGTTTGGCTGATTTTGTGATAAGTAGGCACTAACCAAGGATAAAGTTCGCTCATTTTGTTTGTGAAACCCACCAATTTTTGACCGCACTTTGAATGTCTGCTTGTACTTGTGCCAAAGGCTGACCCGCATTAATAATGGCGGCTTTCGGGTTGTTCTGCACCAATTCCAAATAACGTTGGCGAGTACGATGGAAGAAATCCAGTCCTTGTTGTTCAATGCGGTCTAATTCTCCACGTCCTCTTGCACGAGCTAAACCTTCAGCTGGATCAATGTCTAAATACAGTACAAAATCAGGCTCAAAATCGCCTAATACCATATTTTTTAAATTCGCCATCAGCGTTTGGTCAAACTGACGTCCACCGCCTTGATAAGCCTGTGAAGACATATCGTGACGGTCACCTACCACAATTTTGCCTTCTGCCAATGCCGGCTTAATCACATTTTCTACCAATTGAATTCGTGCCGCATAAAGCATCAATAATTCTGCTTTATCCGTAACAGGTTCTTCTGTTTCATGTTTAATTAAATGGCGCAATTTTTCTGCTAAAGGGGTACCACCTGGTTCCCGAGTAAACACAATATCGCTTACACCAAGGGATTTTAATGTATCCACCACCGTTTGCATGGCAGTACTTTTACCTGCGCCTTCCAACCCTTCAATCACGATAAATTTGCCTTGCATTAGTGGACTCCTTTTTGTTGGTTACGATACCAACGTAAATATTCTTGTACTGCTTTATTATGCTCATTCAGATTACGAGTAAATTTATGGCCACCACTTCCATCGGCAACAAAATAATAAAAGTCCGTTTTAGCGGGATGCGCAACAGCCTGCAAAGCGCTCTCACTCACCATCGCAATTGGCGTTGGTGGTAGCCCCTCAATCATATAAGTATTGTAAGGAGTTATCGTTTCCAAATCTTTCTTACGAATATTTCCGTTGTAACTCTCACCCATTCCATAAATCACGGTTGGATCAGTTTGTAGTTTCATATTGGCTTTCAAACGATTAATAAATACGGAAGCCACTTGTGGACGCTCCGCCGCAATCCCCGTTTCTTTCTCTACAATAGAAGCCAAAATCAGCATCTGATATGGATCCGCTAACGGAAGATTTTCATCGCGTTCACTCCATGCTTTATCCAAGGCTTTTTGTAGACGAGTAGTTGAACGTTTTAATAATTCAAGATCAGTCGAATTTGGGGTGTAATTATAGGTATCTGGATACAACCACCCCTCTATGTTATTCCATTCGTAAACGGCTTTTGTAACGGCTGGAATATCCAATAGAGCCATAATTTCTTTATCACTTTTACCTTGCAAGGTTTGTTTTAAGTGCGGTGCATTTTCAAAGTTTTTACGCCATTCCTTGAACGTTTTACCTTCAATAAACTTCACACTAAATTGCGCTTCCTTGCCAGAATTAATCATATCCAATAAATCCTGCAACGTTTTCACGTCTGTTAAAGAATAAGTCCCCGCTTTTACTTTGTTGAGTTGCGGTTGTAATTTCAATAACCAAGGTAATAAATCGGCATGCTCAAGAATTTTTTCCTGCTCTAATAACGCAGCAAGTTTACTACCCGTAGTGCCTCGGTCAATTGTAAGCAATTGATCTTGTGTGACATTCACCGGCGTATGAACAAACTCCGTTAGTTTTTGATAACCCCAAAAACCAACACCGCCAAGAATAAGCAGAAGAATCAATAAAAAGACAAAAATTTTTTTCATGCGTCACTCATTTTATAAAAACGACAAAAGGGGCAAAATGCCCCCCTTATTCTAACGGTTTCTGTTATTTATCGAAATATTGAATATCAGCATTTTTACGTAATGCCTTCACCCAGTCTTTGGTCGCTTCTTGTAATTGACTATTCACAATCTGTTCATAAGCTTTTTGGCGATACGCATCTTCTGTTTTATCGCCATCACGACTGCCCACTACTTCTAAAATATGCCACCCAAATTCAGATTTAAATGGTGCTGAAATACTACCCTGTCGTGTAGTTTCAACTGCTTTTGCAAATGGACCTACATAAGCTTCAGGGAAAGCATAGCCCAAACTGCCGCCATTCGCACCAGATAAATAATCTTTAGAGTATTTTAATGCCGCATCAGCAAATGTCATTTTGCCGGAAATGATATCACGGCGAATACGCTCTAATTCTGCTTTTGCTTGCGCATCATTCAGTAATGGGTTTAATTTTAATAAAATATGACGAACTTTATACTCTTTACCCGTTACTTTCTTTGCATTACCTTTTGCCTTTGCCTCATCGAGCATTTGCTTACCTAGTGCATCCACTTGTTCACGGGTGACATCAACACTATTTTGAATGGCATGATTACGCACACCCGCCATTAACATTTGACGAGAGATTTGTTGTTTAAATGCATTTAGAGAAATACCTTGATAATCTAATGCATCTAAGAATTGACCATAAGTTAAACCATTTCTTTCGGCAATATCTTCCACAATGCGATTTACTTCCGCTTGGTTGACTTTTACTCCCGATTCTTTGATAGCCTTATCTGTCAGTATATCATCAATAATCTTATCTAATGCTGCTCGTTGACTACCTTTTTTACCCATTACTGCGTTTACTTGACTTTGTAAAATGGGTATACCATTTACTGTCGCCACAACGCGTTCTTCTGCTTGTACTTGTGAGAAAGCCAGTAAGCCGATCATCGCAAATAAGAAAGATTTTAACATTGATTTTTCCATTTTAGTTGTCTTTAAAAATAATAGGATAACGTTTCTTAGATTATCAATTTTATTAAAGGTTCACAATAGGCTAACCGCTATTTAGCCAATAGTGCTACACCATAACAACCATCAAGCTTTAATGTACGAACTTGAACTTGCTCATCTCGAGAAGTCGGCACATTTTTACCCACATAATCTGCCCGAATCGGTAATTCACGGTGCCCACGATCGACTAAAATCACCAATTCAATTTTAGACGCTCGCCCAAAATCCGTTAATGCATCCATTGCTGCACGAATCGTTCTCCCAGTAAATAACACATCATCAATTAAAATGACTTCTTTACCCTGAATATTCATATAACTTGATGCACCACTATACACTGGAGTTGGATTTTCAGGTTCGACATATTCTAAATCATCGCGATAAAACGTAATATCCAATTCCATCATTGGCAAAACTACGCCTTTTAATTCCTCAATACGACGTTGAATTAGTTCAGCAATTTCTGCTCCTCGACGTTTAATCCCAACCAAAATCACATTATTGAAATCCTGGTGCTTTTCAATAATTTCATGGGAAATCCGAGAAATGGTGCGTAAAAATCTATCTGCATCAATAATGATTTTTTCCATTTTATCCCTCACTTTTTTTACACGCTAAAATGTCATAAAAGTGCAGTCAGAAAAATACACATTTTTTAACCACACTTTTAATAGAATACTAACTAAACTCTAATTCTACCGCATTCTCACCCAACAAATTCACTAATTCTGTCAAAATCTCATCAGTTGGCATAATTGACCATTGAATTCCTAAACGCAGTAAGGCGCGACCTTTGGTACTTTGATAATATACGTTAATTAGTAAAGTTCCGCCACTAACAGGCGCTAACATTTCTTTCAGCTTTTTAATAAAACTTGAGCTAATCTGCTCCTCGGACAAGCTTACCGCCAAAGATTTCGCATAACGGGAACGCGCCTCATCTAAGGTCATTAGATCCCGTACTGACATTTTTAATCCGCCTGAAAAATCGTCAAAACTGACCTGGCCAGATACCACCACAACTGTATCTTTTTGCAGTTTTTCACCGAATTGCTCTAAGCTTTCGCCAAACAGAGTTAGGTCTAAACGCCCTGAACGGTCATCAATGGTTGCGATACCGATGCGATTGCCTTTTTTCGTTGTTGCAAAGCGAGTTGATACTAACAAACCAGCTGCTGTGCTAATTTGTCCACGGCGATTCGGTGTCAGATCTTTTAATCGTGTAGAGCTGTAATGAGAAAGCTCTTTCAAATAACGACTCACCGGATGGCTACTTAAATACAAACCTAGAGTTTCACGTTCACCATCTAAAATTTGTTTTTCTGTGTAAGGTGGCGTGTGGGCATAAGCATTTTCCACTTCTTCGTGTGTTTCTGTCAGCACACCGAACATATCGGCTTGCCCCATGGCTTCATCTTTTGCATGCTGATCAGAGGCTTTAAGCGCATCTTCTAGGTTCTTAGATAACGCCGCACGATGAGGTCCTAGCTTATCAAATGCGCCCGACATAATCAGACTTTCAAAGGTCCGACGGTTAATTTTCTTCAAATCAACGCGAGCACATAAATCAAATAAGTCTCTGAAAATCCCACCTTCATTACGTGCGGTAATCAATGCATCAATCGGACCTTCCCCAACCCCTTTAATGGCGCCGATACCGTAAACAATCTCACCATTTTCATTCACGCTGAAATGATATTTTCCTACGTTGATATCCGGTGCAGTGACTTTTAAGCCCATACGTAAACATTCATCGTATAAGCCAACAATTTTATCCGTATTATCCATTTCCGAAGTCATTACTGCTGCCATAAACTCAGCAGGGAAATGGGTTTTCAGCCAGAGGGTTTGGTAAGATACCAATGCGTAAGCGGCAGAGTGCGATTTATTGAAACCATAGCCCGCAAATTTTTCCACTAAGTCAAAAATCTTCATGGAAAGCTCACCATCAACGCCATTTTTTTCCGCACCTTCTTTAAACACGGAGCGCTGTTTCGCCATTTCTTCCGGTTTTTTCTTACCCATCGCACGACGTAATAAGTCCGCACCACCAAGAGTATAGCCCGCTAGCACCTGAGCAATCTGCATCACTTGTTCTTGGTATAAAATAATACCGTAAGTGGGTTCTAAAATCGGTTTAAGGCTTTCATGTTGATAGTTTGCGTCAGGATAAGACACTTCTTCTCGACCATGTTTACGGTCAATAAAGTTATCCACCATGCCCGATTGCAATGGACCTGGTCGGAATAACGCCACCAACGCGATAATATCTTCAAAACAGTCTGGCTGCAGACGTTTAATCAAATCTTTCATCCCACGCGATTCCAACTGGAATACTGCAGTCGTTTCAGACCGTTTCAATAAATCAAAAGAATCGGGATCATCTAATGGAATAGCGGCAATATCGACTAGCGGTTTACCTTCACGAGCAAGGCGGGCATTGATCATATCGAGTGCCCATTTGATAATGGTGAGTGTGCGCAAACCTAAGAAGTCAAACTTCACTAAACCGGCATATTCCACATCATTTTTATCAAAGTGAGTAACCGGATGAAGCCCCTCGTTGTCACAATAAAGTGGTGCAAAGTCTGTAATCAAAGAAGGCGAAATCACCACGCCACCTGCGTGTTTACCCGCATTTCGCGTGACACCTTCTAGCTTACGCGCCATATCAATTAGGGCTTTAACTTCTTCATCTGAATCATATGCCACTTGTAACTGTGGTTCAGCCTCAAAAGCCTTGGCTAAGGTCATGCCTGGATCCGGTGGAATCATTTTCGAAATACGATCCACAAAGCCATAAGGATGGCCTAACACGCGACCTACATCTCGAATTACCGCTTTCGCCGCCATAGTACCAAAAGTGATAATTTGTGATACCGCACCACGTCCATAGGTTTCTGCGACATGATCGATAACGCGATCGCGTCCATCCATACAGAAATCCACGTCGAAATCGGGCATGGAAACACGTTCTGGGTTGAGGAACCGTTCAAAAAGAAGATCGAATTCAAGGGGGTCCAAATCAGTAATTTTTAGTGCATAAGCGACCAATGAACCCGCACCAGAACCACGTCCAGGTCCAACAGGAATATCATTATCCTTTGACCACTGAATAAACTCCATGACGATTAAGAAGTAACCCGGGAAGCCCATTTGGTTTATCACTTCGAGTTCGACTTGAAGACGCTCATCATATTCGGGTCGTCTTTCTGCCCGCACTTTTTCATCGGGGAATAAAAACGCTAAACGCTCTTCCAAACCTTCTTTGGATTTCATCACCAAATAATCTTCCGTACTCAGATCGCCTGTTGGGAATTTTGGAAGGAAATACTCACCCAAACGCAAAGTGACATTACAGCGTTGCGCAATTAATATCGTATTTTCAAGCGCAGAAGGAATATCCGCAAATAATTGGCACATTTCTTCTTCTGAGCGGAAATATTGTTGTTCGGTATAACGTTTTGGACGTTTCGGGTCGTCTAGGGTGTAGCCATCATGAATAGCGACACGAATTTCGTGCGCCTCAAAATCATCAGGTCTAAGGAAGATAACATCATTGGTCGCGACAAGCGGTAAATCACGCGCCTTAGCCAGTTTTAATGCGGCTTGAATATAACGTTCCTCATCTGGACGACCTGTTCGAGAAAGCGAAAGGTAAAAATGGTCAGGAAAAAATTCTTGATAAAAACTGACCGCACTTTCAATTTCGGAGAGATTTTCTTTTAGCAGTTTTTTACCCACATCACCCTGTGTGCCACCGGATAAAACAATCACACCTTCACGGTGTGCAATCAACCACTCCTGGTCAATATAAGGTAGATCCACATAGCCACGTTGATAGGCTTTTGAAAGCAGTAATGTGATGTTTTTATAACCTTTATTGTTCTTAGCAAGTAAAGTGAGCGTGAATAATTCCTCACCACATAACTCACTTTTAACATGTACATCAGCACCAATAATTGGCTTAATTCCTGATGAAAGCGTTTCGCCGTAAAAACGCACCACACCACAAAAATTGGTAAAATCTGTTAATGCCAATGCGACCATGTTATCTGCTGCACACGCCTTGACTAATGGTTTCACTTTCGCGATTCCATCAATCATAGAAAAATCAGTGTGCGTACGAAGATGCACAAAACGCGGTTTGGCTGACATTCAAATTCCTTGTTAAGTAAAAGTGCGGTTAATTCTAACGGGGTTTTGCAATTGGCTCAATAAAACAAAATGCGAGGCTAAACCCCGCATTTCCAATTCATATTTGTAATTATTTTCTTGCCAATGGTGGCACGAAAGTTAAACCTAAATCCCAAGGTTGTTCAATCCAAGTATTTTGTGGAATATCAATCACGTAATCATCCACTAACTCAGCACCTGCAGGTTTTGCGAATACCGTGACAAATTTCGCTTTTGGATACATTTCACGAATTGCACGAGCGGTATTGCCGGTATCCACTAAATCGTCTACCACAATCATTCCCTCGCCATCACCATCTGCGCGGTGTAATACTTTTAATGCGCCTTGCTGATCATGATCGTAACTGGCAATACAAACCGTCTCTACAAAACGAATATTTAATTCTCGAGCGAGTACCGCTGCAGGAAATAAGCCACCACGACTTACGGCTATAATTCCCTTCCATTGCGTAGCAGGAAGTAAACGCTCCGCTAATTTGCGGGCATGCATTTGGAACATATCCCAAGTCACAACATATTTTTCGCTCATAACAAATACCTTAAACTTTGTCGCTAAATAAAAAATTGTGGCGAATGATAACCTGAAATGGCGTTTTATGCTATGATTTCCGCAAAAATTTTAATGAAAAAAGGAGTTCATTATGTCAGCAATTACCACATTACAACCGCAATTACTTTGGAAATGGTTTGATCAAATTTGTGCAATTCCGCATCCTTCTCATCACGAAGATGCGCTCGCGACCTTTATTGTCAACTGGGCGAAAGAAAAACAATTTTTTGCCGAGCGTGATGAAGCCGGTAATGTATTAATTCGTAAACCTGCCACAGCAGGTATGGAAAACAGCCAACCTGTTGTGTTACAAGCACATTTAGATATGGTTCCGCAAGCGAATGAAGGCAATCCACATAACTTCGTTCAAGACCCAATTCGTCCTTATATTGATGGGGATTGGGTAAAAGCACAAGGCACCACACTTGGCGCAGATAACGGCATCGGTTTAGCGTCCACTTTAGCGGTATTAGAAAGTACCGATATTGCACATCCACCACTTGAGGTGTTACTCACCATGACTGAAGAAACCGGCATGGATGGTGCCGTACACCTTCGCCGTAACTGGTTAAAATCAGAAATCTTAATTAATACCGATACCGAAGAAATCGGTGAAATCTATATTGGTTGTGCTGGTGGGGTAAATGCTAATATTGAGCTACCTGTTCACCGTGAAACCAATTCATTCAATCATACTTTGCAAATTAACTTAAAAGGTTTACGTGGTGGTCACTCTGGTTGTGATATTCACACCACTCGTGCGAATGCAATTAAAGTATTGGCACGCTTATTAGCAAAACTTTCACAAAATCAACCGCACTTTGCCCTTGCAGAAATTCGCGGCGGTTCAATTCGTAATGCGATTCCACGTGAAGCGGCCGCAACCATTTGCTTCAATCATGATGTAGAAAGCGTAAAAAGCGCGGTCAAGAATTTTGACGTTTTATTGAAAGAAGAGCTTGCTATCGCTGAACCAAACTTAACCTTAACCGTTGAGCAAGTTGAAAATCCACAACAAACCTTCACGCTTGAAACCACCCAAAAAGTGATTAATTTGCTGAACATCTTACCAAATGGCGTAATCCGCAACAGTGATGTCATCAAAAATGTCGTGGAGAGCTCGTTGAGCATTGGTGTATTAAAAACCCTTGAAGATAAAATCAAAGGCACGATTCTTATTCGCTCATTGATTGAAAGCGGTAAAGAATATGTAAAAGAAACCTTAACTTCACTCGCCAAACTCACGGGTGCAACGGTCGAATTCTCAGGTTCTTACCCGGGTTGGAAACCGGTAAACGACACGGCAATTTTAGCCTTAATGAAAAAACATTATGCAGAAGTGCTTGGCAAAGAGCCTGAGATTAAAGTAATTCATGCGGGTCTTGAATGTGGCTTATTAAAAGAACATTATCCGAACATTGATATGATTTCTGTGGGGCCTACTATTCGTAATGCGCATTCGCCAGATGAAAAAGTCCAAATTTCAACCGTACAAACATACTGGGAATTACTCACAAAAGTTTTAGCGGAGATTAAATAATCTCTCAGCAAAAACAGAATACTTATCTGCTCCCCAAAGGTTGAACTAAGCTTCAGCTGATTAAGGAGCGGTTTTTTTTCACTAGTTCAATGTATTTAACACTAACTAGCTAAACACATTATGCATGTCGTTTTGCGGTTGAGATAAACGCAATTTTATCTGGTCGGTAGCTAATACTCCCATATTGAAACGGTCGACCATCAGCCAAATAAGTCGTGCTCGTCACATTTACGACCATGTCATACTCATCAAGATTTATCGCATTTTTTTCTTCTTCATTTGCATAACGAAAGACAATTTTTCGTTGTGAGTGGCTAATTTTTAATTTTAATTCGTTTTCTAGATAGTGATAAATAGAGTGTTCTGCGATTTCTCGGCTAATAAACGGCACGATACGGCGATCAAAATAAGACACTTCATGCTCAACCGCTTCACCATCAATTTCACGGAGACGAGCAATGCGGTAGAAATCGATCTGATCGTTGACGTTAAAAATATCCATCAATTCTTCTTCACCTTGCACAATATACAAGCTGGTTAATGTGGTTTTTACTTGGTGTGTAGAGGCACTGTTTAATTCGCTAACGGTTTTAATTTCAGAAAGCATTTGTGGCTTAGATAAGTCATGCTCTAAAACAATTGAATTTCGGCCTTGTTGCTTTTGAATATAGCCATCAATTTCAAGTAAAGAAAGCGCTTTTCGAATGGTGTCTTTAGAAAAACCATAACTCTGCATGAGTTCATTTTCACTAGGAAGCTCTTGTAACGGTGTAAAA
The DNA here is from genome assembly GCF_054332375.1 of Haemophilus sp. SZY H53. NCBI lineage: Bacteria > Pseudomonadati > Pseudomonadota > Gammaproteobacteria > Pasteurellales > Pasteurellaceae > Haemophilus > Haemophilus sp. SZY H53. Next base: position 10,589 of record NZ_JBTGNV010000006.1, on the reverse strand, counting down.
TTACCATGGTTAATTTGGCTTTTTATATCGTTATAAACCTTCTTGTACTTGCTCATTTTTAATCCTTTTATCTACCATTCGTTCCATAGGTATAGCTATAGCATATCATAAAACCCAAAATGTTATACGTATAAAATGTGACAAATATCACTCTTTTACGAAAATGATTTAAACTTTTACGTAAAAGTTATTGCGTTAAAATATGTTTAGGTTAGAATGAGCCAAAATCATGACTTCCTAGAGGATATATTATGCTGACTCGTTCAAGTGGTGTTCTTATGCACATTACTTCTCTACCAAATGCATTTGGGATTGGTAGTTTTGGGCAATCTGCTTATGACTTTGTCGATTTTTTAGTTGAAACTAAACAAACTTATTGGCAAATTCTTCCACTTACCACCACCAGTTATGGAGATTCTCCTTATCAATCTTTTTCTGCGATTGCAGGCAATACTCACCTTATTGATTTTGACTTATTAACTCAAATGGGCTTGTTGAAGAAAGCTAATTATACATCAGTCAATTTTGGTGATGATCCAACTAACGTGGATTATGAACGCATCTTCTATGCGCGCCGTCCAATTTTAGAAATCGCCGTGAAAAATTTTTTAGCGAATCAATCATTCCAAGCGGATTTCCAAAATTTTGAAAAAAACAACCGCTTGTGGTTAGACGATTTTGCTGAGTTTATGGCTATTAAAGAACATTTTGGTAACCAAGCGTTGCAAAAATGGGATGATAAAAAAGTCGTGGCGCGTGATCCAAACACGCTAGAAAAATATCGCACGATGTTATCGGATCAAATTCAGTACTTCAAAGTGACGCAATATTTCTTCTTTAAACAATGGGGCGAATTAAAACATTATGCGAATCAAAAAGGTATTCAGATTATCGGTGATATGCCAATTTATGTGGCAGCAGATAGCGTAGAAGTTTGGACCAAACCAGAACTTTTCCAATTAGATAAAGAACGCAATCCGCTTTTTGTTGCCGGGGTTCCAGCTGATCAGTTCAGTGCAACTGGGCAGCTTTGGGGTAACCCGCTTTACGATTGGGAAGTGCATAAAAAACAAGGCTACACTTGGTGGATTCACCGTATTGAAGAAAGCTTCAAGATTTATGATGTACTGCGTATCGACCATTTCAAAGGTTTCTCTGATTATTGGCAAGTGGACGGAAAAGCAGAGGTTGCTAAAGATGGTAGCTGGCAGCCAGGCCCTGGTTATGACTTATTTAAAGCCGTTAAAGAGCAACTAGGCGATTTACCGATTATTGCCGAAGATTTAGGTAATATTGATGATAAAGCCAGAAAACTGCTTGCAGATTGTCATTACCCAGGTATGAAGATCCTACAATTTGGCTTTGAAGATGTTAGCGGAAAAAGCTTAGATAGCCCGCACTATTGCATTCCACATTCCATTGTTTATACCGGCACACATGATAATGATGTGACTAATGGTTGGTATAACAGCCTGACTGAACAACAGCAGCAATATATTAATGATTATACCCACCGCCGTGAGGATGAATCCATTTGCCAAGCAATGATTCGTCAGCTTTTTGCGACGGTGAGCAATACGGCGATTGCCACAATGCAAGATGTTTTAGACTTGCCTGCGAGCTCAAGAATGAATGTTCCTTCAACAATTGGTGGAAACTGGCAATGGAGAATGCAACAATCAGATTTAACACAAGATAAAAAAGACTTTTTAGCAAAAATGACCACGTTATATCAACGTGTGAATCAGGAAAAACATAATGATGAAATTTAGTACATTTGTAAAAAACGAAACCAATAAATCGCTTGAACAATTAAGCGATAAAGAAACTTATATTCAATTATTAAATTACGTAAAAACACTCTCAGCAGATAAACCGAAAAACACAGGTAAACGTAAGGTTTATTATATTTCTGCAGAATTCTTAATTGGTAAATTACTTTCTAATAACCTGATTAACCTTGGTGTGTATCAAGACATCAAAACGGAATTAGCAAGTGCGGGTAAATCATTAAGTCATATTGAAGATATTGAGCCAGAACCGTCTTTAGGAAATGGTGGTTTAGGGCGTTTGGCTTCTTGTTTTATTGATTCCATGTCTACGCTTGGATTAAATGCGGAAGGGGTCGGTTTAAATTATCATTATGGCTTATTTAAACAAGTCTTTAAAAAGAATGAACAACATGCCGAGCCTAATGATTGGATTGAGGATAACTCTTGGTTAATTCCAACAGATATTAGCTATGAAGTACCATTTAAGAAATTTACGTTAACCTCTAAATTAGATCGCATTGATATTTTAGGTTATAAGAAAGAGACGAAAAACTATCTCAATTTATTTGATATTCAATCAGTAAATTCAAAATTGATTAAAAAAGGGATTGAGTTTGATAAAACTGCGATTGAAGAAAATCTGACTTTATTCCTTTATCCAGATGATTCAGATAAAAATGGGGAATTACTGCGTATTTATCAACAATACTTTATGGTATCAAATGCGGCACAGTTATTAATTGATGAAGCGATTGCTCGTGGCAGTAATTTACATGATCTAGCCGATTATGCCTATGTACAGATCAATGATACACACCCTTCAATGGTGATTCCTGAATTAATTCGCTTATTAATGGAAAAACATCAGATTAAATTTGCAGAAGCGGTTGAAATTGTACGTAATATGGTGGGCTATACCAACCATACGATTTTGGCTGAAGCGCTAGAGAAATGGCCACTCGATTATCTCGATGAAGTGGTGCCACATTTAGTGGTGATCATTAAAAAATTAGATGAATTAGTGCGTGCGGAATATCAAGATCCAGCCGTACAAATTATTGATAAACAAAAACGTGTGCATATGGCGCACATGGACATCCACTTTTCAAATTCTGTGAATGGTGTGGCGGCATTACATACGGAGATTTTGAAAAATTCAGAGCTTAAAGCGTTCTATGCGTTATATCCTGAAAAATTCAATAATAAGACAAACGGTATTACATTCCGCCGTTGGTTAGAGTTTTCTAACCAACCATTAGCGGCTTATATTAAAGAATTGATTGGTGATGAGTATTTGCATGATGCAACGAAATTAGAAAAATTGTTAGCCTTTAAAGATGATAAAAAGGTTCACCAACAATTAGCGAAAATTAAGTTTGAAAACAAATTGGCATTAAAAACCTACCTTAAAGAAAATAAAGGTATTGATTTAGATGAAAATTCAATCATTGATACGCAAATTAAGCGTTTCCATGAATATAAACGCCAACAAATGAATGCACTTTACGTGATTCATAAATACTTAGAAATTAAAGCAGGTAAATTACCAAAACGTAAAATTACCGTGATTTTCGGTGGAAAAGCTGCACCTGCTTATATTATTGCTCAGGATATTATTCACTTAATTCTTTGTTTATCTGAGTTAATCAATAATGATCCTGAAGTGAACAAGTATTTAAACGTGCATTTAGTGGAAAACTATAATGTGAGCGTGGCGGAAAAGCTGATTCCTGCAACCGATATTTCAGAACAAATTTCACTTGCCTCTAAAGAAGCTTCTGGCACAGGGAATATGAAGTTTATGCTGAATGGCGCGTTAACACTAGGCACAATGGATGGTGCTAATGTTGAAATTGCAGAATTAGCAGGCACTGAAAATATCTATACTTTCGGTAAAGATTCAGAAAGCATTATTAAACTTTATGAAACAGCGGGTTATGTTTCAAAAGCGTATTATGAAAACGACAAAGAGATTAAAAGAGCGGTCGATTTTATTCTAAATCCTGCCGTGGTGAAATTAGGGAACAAAACACGTTTAGAACGTCTTTATAACGAATTATTGAATAAAGACTGGTTTATGACGTTAATTGACTTTAATGCTTATGTCGAAGCGAAAGAACAAATCTTAGCTGATTATGAAGATCAAGATAGCTGGAATGAGAAAGTGGTTCACAATATCGCAAAAGCGGGCTTCTTCTCATCAGATCGCACTATCGCTCAATATAATGCAGACATCTGGCATTGTGAGGGCTAAGGGGGAAAGCAATGAAACTACTTACCCTGAATGTACACGCTTGGTTAGAAGCTAACCAAGCGGAAAAAATAGAGATTCTTGCTGAGACGATTGTGGAAAAGGGCTATGACATTATCGCCTTACAAGAGGTTAATCAATTGATGTCGGCTCCTGCTATTTCGCCGACATTAAAGCAAGATAACTATGGTGTCATTCTGTTGAATAAAATCAATCAACGCGTTGCACAAAAATATTCGTTTTTTTGGAGCAATTCGCATATTGGTTACGATAAATATGATGAAGGCATTGCGTTTTTAACCCGTTTGCCTGTCTATGATGTTGATGCATTTTATTGTAGCCAACATCAACGTATTGACTCGATTCTCTCGCGTAAAATCATTGGTTTGACGGTGGAATATCAAGGTCAGTTAATTGAATGTTATTCTTGCCATATCAATTTGCCAAATTGCGATGGGGAAAACCAACTCGATAATGTTCGTTATATTGTAGAACGGAGTCAAAGTGCGAATCTTAAAATCTTGATGGGCGATTTTAATACCGATGCAATAAGCGATCAGCAAGCTTATCAACAAATTAAATCCTTAGGTTTATTTGATACGTTTGAAATGGCAGAGCAAAAGGATAGCGGCATCACTGTAGAGAAAGCGATTGATGGCTGGAAAGGCCATAGTCAAGAAAAGCGATTAGATTATTTTTTTTTAAACCAAGCAAAAAGGGTTTTATCCAGTCAGGTTATTTTTAATGGAAAAAATAAACCGATTGTTTCCGACCATTTTGGCGTAGAAGTAGCTCTCATCTTGTAGGAGAATAGATATGAAAAAAATGCTCAGTTTTGAGTTTTGGCAAAAATTCGGTAAATGCCTAATGGTGGTGATTGCCGTTATGCCAGCAGCAGGTTTAATGGTGAGTATTGGCAACTCACTGCCTTTGATTAGTGACACAGAATGGCTAGTACGTGTCGGAAACATTATCGCTCAAATTGGTTGGGGGATTATCGGTAACCTTCATTTATTATTTGCTTTAGCGATTGGTGGTAGCTGGGCAAATGAGCGTGCAGGTGGCGCATTTGCAGCGGGTCTTGCTTTCATTTTAATTAACTTAATCACTGGTAACTTTTTCGGTGTGAAACTTGAAATGCTAGCGGATCCAAATGCACACGTAAATACCGTATTTGCAGGCGAAATCCCAGTTGCACATTACTTTGTGAATATTCTAGGGCAACCTGCATTGAATATGGGGGTTTTCGTCGGTATTATTGCGGGTTTTGTGGGGGCAACAACCTTCAATAGTTACTACAATTTCCGTAAGTTACCTGAAGTACTCACCTTCTTTAATGGTAAACGTTTTGTTCCTTTCGTTGTTATTTATCGTTCTGTATTAGTCGCTATCGTCTTATCGCTATTCTGGCCTTTAGTCCAAACCGGAATTAACCATTTCGGTCAATGGATTGCTAATTCACAAAACTCAGCGCCAATCTTAGCACCATTTATTTATGGTACCTTAGAGCGTCTATTACTTCCGTTTGGTTTACACCACATGTTGACTATCCCAATGAATTATACGTCATTAGGGGGTACTTATGAATTCTTAACAGGTGTACAACAAGGTAAACAAGTATTTGGTCAAGACCCGCTATGGCTTGCATGGATTTCTGACTTAATTAACCTTAAAGATGCGGGTAATGTAACCCAATATAACGAGCTACTTTCAACCGTGACACCCGCTCGATTCAAAGTAGGGCAAATGATTGGTTCAAGCGGTATCTTAATGGGTTTGACACTTGCGATGTATATCAACGTAGATGAAGATAAGAAAAAACTCTATAAAGGTATTTTCCTTTCATCAGCACTTGCGGTGTTCTTAACAGGGGTAACAGAGCCAATCGAATACATGTTTATGTTTGTCGCATTACCACTTTATATTGTTTATGCGTTAGTACAAGGTTCTGCTTTTGCCATGGCAGATATCGTGGACTTACGTGTGCATTCCTTCGGTAACATTGAGTTCTTAACCCGTACACCAATGGCGATTAAAGCCGGCATTGGTATGGATGTAATCAACTTTATTTGGGTATCTATCCTATTTGCCGTTGCTATGTTCTTTATCGCGAACTTTATGATTAAGAAATTTAATCTTGCCACAGCAGGCCGTAATGGTAACTATGATGCAAAAGGTTCAGATGAAGCTTCTAGCGATGAGCCAAAAGTGGCAAATGCTAGCGCGCAAGTTATTCAAATCATCAACTTACTTGGTGGACGTAATAACATCGCAGATGTTGATGCTTGTATGACACGTTTACGTATTACCGTACATAACCCAGACTTAGTGGGTGATAAAGCAAGCTGGAAACAAGCGGGCGCAATGGGCTTTATCGTGAAAGGCTCTGGTATCCAAGCGATTTATGGGCCAAAAGCAGATGTTTTAAAATCGGATATTCAAGACGTGCTTTCATCAGGCATTAACATTCCTAAAATGTAATTCTACTTAAATATTGATTTTATCCCCGCTTTCAAAAGTGGGGATAATCGACTAATCACCCATAGCAACAATAAGGACAGTGCTACTCAATTGTTTTAAGAAATGCAAAAAATTGTTTAGATACCGACTCAAACATAAATGGCTTGACCGCCTCAATTAATTTCTTTCGATAAGCGGTACTGATGATATCATTCGTTAAAAATTGATAAGCTTGTTCAATAAACGCTTTCTCATCACCTAATGGTATTAACATACCAAATTTACCATCATTTAATATTTCTCTCGGACCTGTTGGGCAATCAAAAGCAATGATTGGTGTACCACATATCATACTTTCAATAAATACTGTCGGAAGCCCTTCTAAACGAGAAGTATGCATAAATAACTTCGCATGCTTCATAAACGGAAAAGGATTATCACGGCTTCCTAATAACAAGCAATCATCTTGTAAACCTAAGTGATGAATTTTGTCTACTAATTGTGCTTCGATATGTTCATGCCCTTTACCGATAATATAAAGTTTTTCTTTACAGCCACGTTTTTTTAACTCAGCATAAATATCCAACATCTGTAAATGATTTTTATATTCGAATAACCTTGCTACCGAAAGAATAAAAGGTTGTGCAAATAAGGCTTTATCCTCTGGATTGATTTCCTCGGCCAAGCGACAAATTCTAAAATTATCTACAGGGTTATAAATCATCTGAGTTGGTAATGCTAAATTCATTTTAGCAAAAGAAATTTTGGCCAAATGATCCATATCATGAGAAATTGTAATTGCGGCACAATGTTTAGCCAAAATAGGATAATACTGTGTGGCATTCTCTCGATATCGATCAAGATCATCTTTAATATGTACCCAACGAATAATTTTACTTGATACATCGTATTGAGAAAGAAAATCATCTAAATGCTGATTAAAATTCACAATAATGTCAAAATGATTTTGGGTTAAAAAATCTAAGATCGCATTATTTGTTCTTATCTTTATTCCGTTTTGCCAACTAGAGAAATAATGTCTCTCTTTTTCTGTTAATTGATCTTGTAATTTCCAATATAAAAAAATATTAAACTCAGACTCTACTTCCGTTAGAATAAAGGAAACTTTCACGGAATCTGGAATTAGCGAATTAATTCTTGATATAGGTGCTTCATTTAAAAGAAGTAGTTCAACCTCATAATTGGGATTTAATGCCAGTATCTTTAAGTAATTTAACAGAATCGTTTCTGCTCCACCAATGATCAATGATTGATGAACAAACAAAATCTTTTTCTTTTTATTAGGTAAATCTCTATCCCAAATATAAGAATCGCTCCATTCTGTAATCGACCCTAATAAAGGATTTGCAACCGTAATATGATTACTCTCACAAAATGCGGTAAAAATATCTGCCAACCAAAATGGTTTGATCCTTTGGCATTTTTCCGTCATCTTTTTAGCAAATGATCTACGTATTAAATAAAGTGATGCCCCGTCATTGTCATATTCATTATGATTTAAAAACACAACTGGCTTAATTTCTTCATCACCTGTTGAAATTGCACTTTTCCAAAAAGGAATTCGCCCGCCAATTTTATGTAAAAGAACAATATTCGACTCACTCTTTCTCATATTATCAATTAATTGACGAACGGAATAAGAAAAACGAGGTGCCAAGATAATGTCATCTTCAGCGACTACAGCAAAATCGTCATCATTAAGTGATTGATCTTCAGCGATCATTTTCCAAGCTTTAATATGTGAAAGGGTACAACAGATTTCTCCTAAACTCACTGATGCTCTATGATAATGAGATTGAACAAATGTTTGATCAAACAATAAATTTTCCACATTCGAAATATGCTCAAAATCATTTTTATCGATTGCTTCTAGCCTCGTAAAAAATTTTGCATCTGGATGTTGATTAAATCTATAGAGTCTTTCTTTACTTCGGGTTAAGTTAATTACATAGCCTTTAAACATAACAAACCTTATTATTCAAATAATCTTTTTAATTCTTTCTCGTATAGGTATATATTAACTGGGTTAGTGGGCAATAAAGAATCCAAATACTCATTTGCGCGTTTTACATATTGAACATGATTTTTATCATGATTCTCGATCACATCTAATAGCACTTTTGCGCCATTAAAAGCATCAAATTCATCATAGTAATAGCCAACACCTTTCGGTAATAATTTAGAATTGTGAATGAATGGATATCCCCCGTACAATGCATCATTATAGGCATAATTTAATCCATTTTCCCATTGGTGACTGAGTACTACATCAACATATCTTGTTAAAAAATCTGGCATCTGATAACGACCTTCAACAGTCATTATTCCTTTTCCTACAATTTGTGTTCTACCGATAAAGTTAAAAAATGTCGGGTTATCTTTTTTATGATAAGTATTACAAGCATAAAAATGCTTAATTTTACTTGGATCAGTTCGGTATGCCTGTTCACAAATTAAAATCGGAATAAAGCTCGTTTTTACAATATTCATATTAGCTTCAAACGAAGCAATGCGCTTACCTTTTTCAACAAAATTTGGCTTATAACCAAACTCCAGATTATGATCTTTTTTTAATCGTTCAATTACTTGATCACAAAATATTGGAGACCAAATAGCTGGTACAACATAAGAATCGCAGTCATACATAATTGAAAGATAAGAACGACAGGTATTTTCATGCTGAGGAATCATCCATACCTTATCAAACATCGTACCATTAAATACACGACCGGCTTTCTTATCAAAAAGAAAATATTCCATATCCATCACAAAATCGTTACCCATTTTATAACAGACTACTTTCCCACCATGTTCATGCATACGTGTTACTTGAGGCGGTTCAACGGTTAATGATCCCTCAATAAGAACATCCAACTCATCAATCACATCGTCAATATAGGCAAATTTTAAGTTAAGGTTATCTAGCATAAAACCTTTCGGTGGTGTTGTTCGCTTCTCAGGCCCCCAGGAAACCAATACAACATCTTGCACAATATCAGAATGTTTAAATAGTGTATAAAGATGAATCACATTTTGATTTGCGCCATTTGCCCAGATATCTGCAACTTGCGCTTCTAAATTAAAAGTAATCCCAATCTTATATTTTTTCACGTTATATCCTTGTTATATAAATCCTCTAAAAAGAGCGGTTAAACTTTAAGGTATTTTATTTATCATACTTGAAGCCATATAAAAATGACTCAGGAATTTCCTGAGTCATTTCAACTTAATGCATCAATTCATTACCATTGGTAACCGATACCGGCTCCAATATTATAATCACCTTGAGTTGTTGCTCCACCGGTTACTTTGAAGATAATCTTATTATTATCACTCATTCTCGAATAACCTACGGCAACTGCGCTTTGACCTTTATAATTGCCAACACCAGCACCAACCATTGATGCACCAGGACGCGTCACTTGTGGAATATTGGCAATAGCTGTTGCACCGGCAATACCACCACGAAGTTTCTTATCCGTTTTTCTCAGATCACTACGTACTGAATTCACATCATTACGAACCGAACTCACGGCACTATCAACATATTGTTTATTTGCCGCATCAGTCGCATGAACAGGATTCGCAACATTAGTAATACGACGTTCATGATTTTGGCGTCCTACAGATACAGTATCTTTCTCATGAGCCTCAGATCCCTGACCAATCGCCACTGCATTTTCTGCTGTTGCTTTAGCATCTTGACCTAATGCTGTTGAGTTTTTACCTGATGCTTCCGCATTATTACCAATAGCTGTTGCATTTTCGCCACTTGCATTTGAACCATACCCCATAGCTGTCGCATCTTTACCTTTCGCTGATGCACTATTTCTATCACTAGTATTATCTGCTGCAATTGCCGTACGACCTTTGCTATCAACAATTCCTGCGTCTTCAATACGTCTTGCCGTGCTTTCTGCTATTGAGGCAGAAGATGCTGCTGAAGATGCGCTGTTAGACGCTGCTGATGCAGAAGAGTCCGCTGAGCTTGCACTGTTAGATGCCGCTGAAGCTGAACTGTCCGCTGCAGATGCGCTATTAGATGCTGCTGATGCTGAACTATCCGCTGCGCTTGCACTATTGCT